>JAHHRS010000029.1 GCA_020025675.1 Oscillospiraceae bacterium | reverse complement strand
AGCTATGAGTATGTACCGTTTTTGTATATTTTAATTAGCTTTGCCCTTATTATGATTGGAAAATTAAAATACGGAAAAATGCAGGTTAAAAGCAGATAAAAAAATCCGGTTCCGAACTTGGGAACCGGATTTAACTTTTTATTTAATTTACATGGATTACTTTTTCCATAAGCTCCCCGGCGGCAACATTGGGGTTATGGTATCTGGCACGGTTTCTGGTAAGACCGCCCATGTGAATTGCTTTCTGGGGGCAATACTGGAGACAGCTCAGGCACTGTATACAGTTATCGCCAAACTTCGGCATACCGTTAACAAGCCGGATGTTGCGGCGGGGACAGATCTTTTCGCACTGACCGCAGCTTATGCAGGAGTCTGAAACCGTGAGTTTTTTCGCTTTCTTCTTTGCCATTACAGGCCATGCCTTGCTTTCAACAATGTTGAAAAGAGGCTTTCCCGGGTGCTTTTCCATTTTCTTTTTGTTCAGAACGTCATTTGCCACCTGCTGAGCAAACTTTTCTGAACGCTTCTGAGCGGATTTAGGTCCCATAGGCGGCATCATCATGCCGTGGGGCATGAGCCAGATACAGGCACTCTGGTGTGATATGCCTGCCCAGTAATCCAGATCCACAATGTCGTCGATAATGCTCATTCCTACACCGGGATAGCCTGCATAACACACCACACCGAAGGTGTAGGTGTCACAGCTCAAGGTGACGTTGCGGACATATTTTTCCACGTCACCCGGCAGACCGCCGGCATAGCAGGGGAATACAAAACCGACTCTCTCGGCCTTCCTTGCCATTGTGATCTGAGGCTCGCTTCTCATCATAACAATGTCGGTATCCCCTAACGTTTTTGCGATGTTCTTCGCTATATCCAGACAGTTACCGGTGCCGGAATAGCAATAGATTAGATTTTTGCTCATTTAAGGTCCTCCTTATGTATAATAAAGTGTTTAAGCCGTTTTTGGATTGTTTATATTGTAACATAGTTTGCTGAACGGTTCAATAGACACAGGACCATGAAATGAATATTATAAAGAAGAAATTGAGTCGTCTTTCTCTATCCAGTCGCTGACCGGCACGGTATCATACTCCGTAAGAGTGCGGCGGATAACAATTTTTTCGATGCCCGCATTTATTATGAGCCGGCGGCACATGGAGCAGGAAGTGGCCTGGGGGAGAAGCTCATTTGTCCTTGCGTCTCTGCCAACAAGGTACAGAGTAGAACCTATCATGTCCCGCCGTGAGGCGGATATAATGGCGTTAGCCTCAGCATGAACGCTGCGGCAAAGCTCATAGCGCTCACCGGAGGGAATTTTCAGGTTCTCTCTTGTGCAGTATCCCAGATCTGAGCAGTTTTTACGCCCTCTGGGAGCACCGTTATAGCCTGTTGAAATGATTTCGTCATTGAGTACAATTATAGCTCCGTATTTACGGCGCAGGCAGGTTGAGCGTTCCAAAACAGAGTCTGCAATATCAAGATAGTAATTTTTTTTATTTGTACGGCTGTCCATAAAATTTCTTACCTTTCGGATAATAATATGTAATAGGATATACCAATAGTACAATTGAGTCAAGAATATATAGCTTTTTTAAAACTCATGTGTTATACTAAAAATATGAACAAAAGAAATTATATGAAAGAACTGGACTGCATTATAAAAAATGCAGATGGAAAGAGACCCAGACTTTTGCTTCACAGCTGCTGCGGCCCCTGCTCCAGTTCCTGTCTGGAGCTGTTAACTGAATATTTTGACGTTAGCGTACTTTGGTATAACCCTAACATCTTCCCTGAGACTGAGTATAACAAGCGTTATGAAACCCTAGTTGAGCTTATAGAAAAAATGGAGCTTACAGACAGCGTAAAAATATTGACAGAAACGTATAATAGCCGGGAGTATTATAATGCCATAAAAGGGCTTGAGAATGAGCCGGAGGGCGGCGCCCGCTGTGCAGAGTGCTTTCGCCTCCGCCTTACGGAGACGGCAAGGATTGCAAAGCACTATGGTTATGACTACTTCTGCTCCACTCTTACACTGTCCCGCCACAAGAATGCAGTTTTAATAAACAGTATGGGCGAGGATATAGGAAAAGCTATGGGGGTTTCATGGCTTCCTTCGGACTTTAAAAAAAGAAACGGCGAAAACCGTTCCATAGAGCTTTGCGAAAAGTTTCAGCTCTACCGTCAGCTTTATTGCGGCTGCGAATTTTCTCTGCGTAACCGTGAAGAGCATGAAAAGTAAAATCCGGAGGATAAAATCGTTAATCCGCAGGTTTCCACACCCTGCGAAAAATAAAAAATGGAGGTATTACCCCTAAATGAAAAAAGTAAAATTCAACACCCGTTCAATCACAGCTGCTGCCATAATAGCTGCGGCCTATGCGGCACTTACAATGATTCTTGCGCCTATAAGCTACGGCGCAATTCAGTGTCGTGTTTCAGAAGTGCTGTGCATTTTGCCCTTCTTTATCCCGTGCAGCACATGGGGTCTGTTTTTGGGCTGCGCCATAGCAAATATTCTGACGGGTAATGTGTTCGATATTATTTTCGGCTCTCTCGCCACTTTGGCAGCCGGTCTTTTGACCGCCTATATCGGAAAGCGCGGGCAGAGCATGAAAAACTGTGTATTGGCCTGCCTTATGCCTGTGGTATTTAACGCAATCGTTGTAGGCGCTGTAATAACAGAGGCATATATAGGCGTACATATATTTGAAAACTTCGGTGTTTTCGCAATGAACGCTTTGTATGTGGGAATAGGTGAAGCCATAGTTCTTTTTGTATTAGGTCTTCCCCTTATGCGTTATCTTCCTAAGAAGCGCTTTTTCAGAGAGTGTGTAGATAAAATAAATTCATAATCAGAAAGGAGCAGCCATGAAAGTCAGAAAGGCTATAATCCCCGCGGCAGGACTTGGCACAAGAATGCTGCCAAACACCAAGAGTATACCTAAGGAAATGCTTCCCCTTGTGGATAAGCCGGTACTTCAGTATATAATTGAGGAGGCTGTTGCCGCAGGAATCGAGCAGATTCTTATTATCACCAACCGGGGCAAAACCCCTATTGAGGATTACTTTGATTATGCACCGGACCTTGAAGCACGGCTTATAGGGGACGGAAAGCTGAAGGAAGCCAATACGGTGAGAGAAGTGGCTGACATGGCTGATGTGTTCTTTCTCAGACAGAAGGAGACAAAAGGACTTGGGCACGCTGTGTGGAGAGCCAAAAGCTTTGTGGGAAACGAGCCTTTTGCCATTCTTCTCGGAGACGATATAATGCTCAGCGAGAAGCCGGTTTTGAAGCAGCTTGTGGAGGCTGCGGAAAAATACAGTTGTTCCGCTGTGGCAATACATGAAGTTCCCGATGAACTTATTGTAAAGTATTCGTCTGTTAAATTAAAGGAAAAGCTTTCTGACAGAGTTTATTCCATAGATGATATGAATGAAAAACCAACTTTGGATGAAAAACTTTCCGATTATGCTATTCTGGGCCGCTATGTCCTGACCCCTGCCATATTTGATATTCTTGAAAAAACACCACCCGGACGCAATAATGAAATCCAGCTTACCGACGGCATGAAAGAATTGTGTCACTTAGAGAATATGTGCGGTGTTGATTACGAGGGAAAAAGATACGACACAGGAAATCTAAAGGGCTACCTTGAGGCTATTATTGATTTTGCACTTCAAAACGAAGAGGCCGGTGACTGGCTGAGAGAGTTTATAAAAAATAAAGCCAAAAGTTTTGATTGACAAATTTACAATTTAGTCATAAAATGTACATATGTGGGTGCTGGGTTTTCCCGGCTGAGACGGAGTAACGGAGCTCTGAAACCATTGAACCTGATCCGGATAATGCCGGCGTAGGAACAGAGAACGGTATTTTTACGCGGGTTCAAAACTGAACCTGCGTTTTTTATCGGACTCCGCTTCCTAAAATTTATTGGAGGTAAAGAGAAAATGAAAGAAAATTCAAAGATGAAAGTCCGGGCGTTGTGCGAAGGCGCAATTATGCTGGCTCTTGCAATGGTACTGAATGCCATTAAGCTTTTTCAGCTTCCTCAGGGTGGGTCCATAGACCTTGCAATGGTTCCCATATTTGTTTTTGCCCTGCGCTGGGGTCTTGGCTGGGGTATGCTTGAAGGCTTTATATTCGGCCTTTTACAGATGCTCATTGACGGAGCCATCGCATGGGGCTGGCAGAGTATGCTGCTTGACTATCTTGTTGCATTTACTCCTCTGGGCCTTGCCGGTCTTTTCAGAGGCAAGGGTAAAGGCATTTTTGCAGGTATCACCATTGGCTGTGTTGCAAGATTCATAATACACTATATAAGCGGCGTTACTATTTATGCTATCACCGAACCCACTGAGCTCTTTGGTACCGTCTGGGGCAACCCCTGGAGCTTCTCTCTTATTTACAACGGAAGCTACATGCTGATTGACACAATAATCTGCCTTGTTGTATTTGCACTGCTTTATAAGCCCCTTGACAAGTACATTCAGGCAAAAGACCTGGTAAAAGCCTGAAAAATTCAAATTTCTGTTGACAGAAAGGCTATATATAGTTTATAATCAACACTCGGCGGCAAATACCGCCGAGTGATTAATATTGTCAACTGCTTCGGGAGCGTAAGCTTCCGATGTTGAGTATCAAATCTGAAAGGAGTACATGACATGCTTCGTACCTACCAGCCTAAAAAGCGCCAGCGCAAAAAAGAGCACGGCTTCCGCAAGAGAATGAGCACCGCAAACGGACGTAAAGTTCTCTCCCGCCGCAGAGCCAAGGGCAGAGCAAAGCTCAGCTACTAAGAAAAGCCCGGTGAGCAGGTCAATTGAGAATATTTTTAGGGCGGAGAGATCCGCCCTTTAGGTGTTTGCTCAAATATAAAACGGAGGCTGAAAAGCCACATGGAGAGGTGAAAGGCTTGAACGCTTTGCATACTTTAAAAAAGAACAGCGATTTCAGGCGCCTTTACTCCCGCGGAAAAAGCGCTGTCACACCCTGTATGGTGATGTATTGCCGCCGAAATTTAGACGGTAACAGCCGAGTGGGATACACTGTTTCTACCAAAATAGGCAATGCGGTGACAAGAAACAAAGCCAGAAGAAGATTGCGGGAAGTGTACAGATTGCAATTTCCCAATCTTAAATCCGGGTTTGACATCGTAATAGTGGCCCGCAGAAGATGTGTGGAGGCAAAATTTTCTAAACTTAACGGCGACTTTCTGCAGGCTTGTGAAGAGCTGAAAATTCTGGAGACTGAGACATGAAAAAATTCATGCTTGCAGCCATTAAATTTTACCGCCGCAATATATCTCCCAACCGGCCGCCATGCTGCCGTTTTATACCCACCTGCTCTCAATACGCAATGGAAGCCATCGAAAAATACGGCGCCCTAAAGGGGGGCTGGCTGGCTTTTAAGCGTATCTGCTGCTGTCATCCCTTTTATAAGGGAAAAAGGCAGCTTTATGACCCAGTACCCTAAGGCATTTGCCTAAAAAGACTAAAGATTATTTGAGGAGTTATCTATGTGGGTAGCAATTACTAAACCCTTCGCCTGGCTGATGGTCCAGTTCTATGAGCTGACCGGAAACTACGGCGTCGCCGTCATGCTGTTTGCTCTTCTTGTAAACCTTATTCTTACACCTTTTATGGCTAAGAGCAAAAAGAGTATGATGCGTTCCACCCGCCTGCAGCCTGAAATGCAGGAGCTGCAGAAGAGACACGAGGGAAATCCTCAAAAGCTTAACATGGAGATGCAAAAGCTTTATAAGGAAGCCGGAGTAAACCCCATGTCCGGCTGCCTCTGGTCTCTTATCCCATTCCCAATTTTAATAGCACTTTACAGTGTTATTCGTCAGCCACTGACAAGAATGATGTTTGTGGCACAGGAATTTGTTACCACTCTTACTGAGTACTTCAGCGGCGCAGGTCTTCTTACCGGAGTCAGACCCGGCTTTGAGGAAATCGAACTGGCTAAACTCAGCCACTTCCACTGGGATGAAATTTCAACGGCTCTCGCTGATAAGTGGGATCCCAATATGATGAATGTTGATTTCAGCTTCCTTGGTATGAACCTTGGCGATCAGCCTCAGTGGAACTTCCTGTGGAAAACAAACTGGAGCGACAGCGCAATCTGGCTTCCTGCACTGGGACTTTTCCTGATACCTGTTGTTTCCGCCTTAGTTTCATGGCTTTCCATGAAAGTAACCAACATGTCTACCCCTCAGGCGGACAATCAAGCCCAGAATTCCATGGCAGGTATGCAGCTGATGATGCCTATCATGTCCCTGTGGATAGGCTTTGCTATGCCTGCTGCTATGGGTATTTACTGGATTGCAAACAGCTTATTCGGTATGATCAGAGACTATGTTCTCACTAAGGTGTATAAAAAACAGCTTGATAAGGAAGATGAGGCACGTCGTGCCGCTCGCAGCGCAAGAGAAATGGAAATAGAGGCAAAGCGCATCGAAACCGAGCGACTGAGGGCAGAAGGCAAGACAGAAAAAAACACCAACACCAGCAAAAAGAAAATACAGGCAAGCGAAAAGCAAAGAAGCGAGGAGCGCAGAGCAGCTGCAGAAAAGGCGGAAAGAGCAGAGAAGCGTGAGCGCTTAGGCATAAAAGAAAAGGAAAAACCTGCCTCACAGGTCGGCAACCGCCGCTATGCCAGAGGCCGCGCTTATGTCCCTGACCGCTTCACAAACCCTGAAGACGCTGAGAATGCTACTGCCGCCGCAGCCGCCGAGTCTGAGTTTGGCAGCTCCATAGATACTTTTATGGAAGATGAAAATGCAATTAACAGCGTTAGTACCGAGAGTTCCGCAGTTAGTGAATCCGAAAAGGGCGGAATTTCCGAAGAATAACAGGAGAGCTTAATAATATGATCAAAACTTTGGAAAAGACAGGCCGTACCGAGGAAGACGCTGTCAACGCCGCTCTGGCGGAGCTGGGTCTTGAGAGGGACGATGTGTCGGTTGAAATAGTTGAACGGGCTAAAAGCGGATTTTTCGGCATAGGCGCATCACCTGCTCTTATCCGTGTCAGCTATGAGGTTGAGGACGAAGAGCCTCAGGTCCGGGAAAATAAGGCTCCGGAAGTTGCAGAGGTAATGGCAGTTTCCTGTGCAAAGACTGAGACTGAGGAAGAGAATGCTGATTTTGCAGCAGTCCGCAGTTTCGTCTCCGGCCTTTTGGAGCATATGGGCGTTAAGGCTGAGATTGAGATAAGCTACCGTGATAACGGCGGAATAAATGTCAATCTCGCCGGCAACGGAATGGGCGCTGTTATAGGCCGCAGAGGTGAAACTCTGGACGCTATTCAGCACCTTACAAACTACTCTGTCAATCACAGCAGTGAAAAGCATCTGCACATAAGCGTAGATGCAGAAAATTATAGGGCAAAGCGTGAGGAATCCCTCACCCGCCTTGCTGAGAAGATGGCTGAGAAGGCTATAAAGTATAAGCGCAGCATGGCTCTTGAGCCTATGAACTCCTACGAGCGCCATGTTATCCACACTGCCCTTCAGAATTACGAGGGCGTTACCACAAGCTCTACCGGCGTTGAACCTAACCGCCGTGTAGTTGTCTCATACGTCAAGAGCGAACAGACATCAAACAAACCTCAGAGCCGGGAGTGGTCCTGAGCGCAGGATTAAACGCTTACCGTCTCTCCGCTTATCCGGAGAGACGGCATAAAATGAAAATTGACTCTTTGGCCTTAAATCTTAATGCGTAAAGACGCATGGAGGAATGGAAAATGATTTTTGAAAAAGTAAGAGAAGCCCTTGCAAAGCAGTTTGAGATAGACCCTGAGACCATAAATATGAGCACTGACATTATTGAAGATTTGGGTGCAGACTCTTTGGACGTGGTAGAACTCATCATGTCTCTTGAGGAGGATTACAACATAAGCATTTCAGATGAGGATGCGGCAGAGCTGACCAGTGTCGGAAAAATTGTTGATTATCTGGAGAGACTTGGCTAAGTTATATGTCAGTTAAGATAAAATCCCGATTCAGTTAAAACTGAATCGGGATTTTTATATTTTCTGTATTTAATCCAGAGGATACGGCAGAGAGCATTTTCCGCCGGAACAAATATATAAATAGGAGCTTTTGCCGTCAGCATTAATATCTCTTGTAAACGGGGCAAAGTCAGCCAGTTGTTTCGCACATTCAGGAGTCTTTAACAGCAGGGTTAATTCAGGCTCATAACGGCCCATTATTGCATCCAGAGACTCAGGAAGAGTTTCTGCTGCGCACAGCAGCTCTTTTGTCGGATACAGTATGCTCAGCAGTGAGCACAGAGCGAAAGGACAGCCGGCCGGGTATTTTTCACTGTGTGAGCAGAGAACCTCCAGCAGGGCGTTCTGCGCATCCCTCCAACGAATGTCTCCGCTGAGGCGGAAGAGCATGTCGAACAGTTGAGCGGCGGCACCGTTTCCGGAAGGCATTGCTCCGTCAAAAAGCTCTCGTGGCCGTTTAATAAGCTTCTCGGCTTTTACAGATGAGAGATAGTAAGCACCCTTGCCGTCAGAAAACTGTTTTATTACTTCCTCTGCCAAGTTTTTGGCATCAATGAGCAATTCGGTGTCAAAGCTTATTTCATACAGCTCAAGAAGACCTAAAGCTATGAAGGTGTAGTCATCCAGAGTTCCGGGGAAGCTCTTTTTCCCATGAGTACAGCAGGAAGTAAGGGAGGAAAGCCCAGCGTCCTTATTTAAGAGAAAGTCTTTAAGCTCTATTGCGGCAGAGAGATAGCGGGAGGAATTAAAGACTCTTGCGGCTCTTGAAAGAGCCATGAGCATAAGGCCGTTCCATGAGCTTATTATCTTTTCGTCTGTCTTTAGCTCAGAACGCTCAGACCTGTATACACGAAGCTTTTCTCTCAGCTGGTCATAGCCTTCCGGAAGTATGCGCCAGCGCTGGTTTATAAGGAGATTGGGAATACTTTTTCCGTGAAAATTTCCCTCGTCTAAAATATCGTAGCATTCACAGAAATGCCGCCCTTTTTCCTCGCCTATGACAGCTTTAACTTCATCCGGCGTAAAAAGATAATATTTTCCTTCAACCCCGTCGCTGTCTGCGTCCTGAGAGCTGAAATAAGCACCCTCAGGGCTTTTAAGTTCACGGAGGCAGTAATCAAGAGTGCGCTCTGCAACCTCCTTATAAAGCGGCAGGCGGCCCTCCTGATAGGCCTCAGTGTAGCAAAAAGCCAGAAGCGCATTATCGTATAATGTTTTTTCAAAGTGGGGCGCCAGCCATTCCCTGTCAGTGGAGTAGCGGCAGAAACCGCCGCCGATGTGGTCAAATATTCCCCCTCTGTACATCTGCCTGAGACAGTGCTCCGCAATTTCCCGTGCTTTCTTATCCCCTGAAAGCTTTGAATATCTCAGCAGGAAAATAAGGTTTTGGGGGGAGGGAAACTTGGGAGAAGAGCCGAAGCCGCCGTATTCGCTGTCATATGAAGCACATAGCTGCTCAACTGCTTTGTGCAAAAAATCCTCATCCGGGTTAATACCGTTTATGCTTTCGTCCCTGAGAAGAAAGCGGCTGACTTCTCCCGCTGTATTAAGCAGTTTTCCCTGCTCATTTTTCCACATATCTGCAACGGAAATGAGAAGAGATATAAGCCCCATTTGATTTCCATGGTTTTCTCTTGGAATATAGGTGGCGGCAAAAAACGGCTGCTGGTCAGGACTCATTATTACGGTTAAAGGCCAGCCCGCTCCACCGGTCAGCGCTGTGCAGACCTCTATATATACGCTGTCTATATCCGGACGCTCTTCTCTGTCCACTTTGACAGGGACGTAAAAGCGGTTTAAAATTTCAGCCACTTTTTTATTCTCAAAGGATTCCTCTGCCATCACATGACACCAGTGACAGCTGGAATATCCGATGCTTAAAAATACAGGTTTGTTTTCAGCCTTAGCTTTAATGAAAGCCTCCTCACCCCAAGGATACCAGTCCACAGGGTTTTCGGCGTGAGAGAGAAGATAGGGGGAAGTTTCTTTTTTTAATCTGTTGCTCATGCAATAGCCTCCAAGAAAAAATTGTGTTAGCATTTATCTCAGTTTATGCTATTATACACTTAAAAACACATTTCTTTCAAGAGAGGAGAGAGAAAATGGATTATATAGAACCGATTTGCCCTTTTGACTGCTCAGCGTTCACAGGAAAACCTGATACTGAGCCTGTGGAAAAGAGCTTAAACATGCCGGAGATAATAAAAGAACTGGATGGATTTTTTGCAGAGAACAAAATTGAGCAGGCGGGAGAATTTCTGGAAGAACAGCTGAGGCTTTCAAGAAGTTTAGGTGATTGGCGTTCTGAACTGAGTATTTTAAGCGAGCTTATGGGCTATCACCGACGGAGCGGCAATACAGAAAAGGGAATTTTGTCTGTAAATGAGGGACTCAGGCTTATAGAGGAACACGGTCTGGGCAGAACAGTTTCCGGTGCTACTGTGATTTTAAATGCTGCCACCACTCTGAAGTGTTTCGGACAGGCGGAGCGTTCTATACCTCTCTTTATACATACGAGCCGTGTGTACTCCCAGCTTCTTTCACCTGCCGATTATCGATTTGCAGGGCTTTATAATAACATGGCGCTGAGTTATGAGGACTTGGGCGACTATTCGGAGGCTGAGAAATATATTCGGATGGCCCTGAATCTGCTGGAGAAAATGGAGGGCAATGAAAATGATATGGCTGCAAGTCTGTGCAGCCTTGCAGAGATTTATTATAAAATGAATAATGAGGATGAACGGGTTGAAGGGTGTATGGAAAAAGCATGGGAATACCTGAACTCCCCAAAGCTTAGCTTTGACGGCTACCACGCATTTACATTGACTAAGTGCATACCCGCATTTGACTATTTCGGGTATTTTATTTATGCAAAAGAATTGAGGGAAAGGGTGAAAACTATTTATGAAGGGAATTGAGGAGGCAAAAGCCTTTTATGAAGAATACGGCCGTGACATGCTGAAAAAGAAATTTCCCGAATTTGAAAGCCGCATAGCGGTAGGTCTTGCAGGCCACGGTTCGGAGTGCTACGGCTATGACGATGAGATTTCAAGAGACCACGATTTTACGAAGGGCTTTTGCCTTTGGATTACAGACGAGGATGATATTTTTACCGGTATTGAACTTTCAAAAGCGTATAGAGAACTGCCCATAGGAAAGGCTGAGCAAAACAGCGCATTAGGCGGAGGAAGAGGAGTTTGCCGCATAGGATTCTTTTACCGCCGTTATACCGGTTCTTCCGGTGCTCCGAGAAGCCTTGAGCAATGGATTGCCACTCCTGAAAGTGCTCTTGCCGAGGCTGTAAACGGTCAGGTCTGGCGGGACGATTTAGGGCTGTTTACTGCGGAGCGGGCGAAAATACTCTACGGTATGCCGGAAGACGCAAGAAAGAAGAAACTTTCCGCAAGGGCTGCCATTATGGCTCAGTCAGGTCAATATAACTACCCACGCTGTATAAGAAGAGGGCAGGACGGCGCCGCAATGCTGGCACTTACAGAGTTCGTAAAAGCGGCAGGGGAGATGATTTATCTTCTGAATAAAAAGCACAGTCCATACTATAAATGGATGTTTAGAGGTATGGATGAGCTGCCCGTGTTGGGCAATATGCGTGAGCCTTTAGAATTTTTGCTGTTAGGCGATAACGATGAAGGGGGAAAAGTCACAAAATCCGGGGTTGTTGAAGATATTTGTGCCGCTGTAATAAAAGAGCTTCAGAGGCAGAACCTGAGCAGCGGCAGTTGGGACTACATGGAGCCCCACGCGTTTGAAATAGCTGAAAGAATAGAGGATAAAGGAATAAGAGCCATGCATATAATGGAGGGTTGAAACTTTTCCTAAAGTACATAGTTCACTCGACGGTAAGAGTTCCGAAAGGTTTTAAGGCGGCAAAAATAATTACAAAACACTGTCTGTAAAATAATACGGGATGCTAAATAAATATGAAATTTTCCATAAGTATTGGCTCTAAAAGGTCTGAATCGGCGATTATAAATTCCGTAATAGAAAAAAAGAGGTTATGGGTAAGCTAATTCAAAAGATATTGGGAAATAAAATCTCTTACGATTTAAATATTTACATGAAGCAAAATTTGTGGTATAAATTGTAGCAAACAACATTATAGTAGGGAATAGACATTCTGAAATTCACAGATGGAATGAAAGCTTACGATATTAGAGAATTATTGAAAGTCACCGCACAGCCGGTTGTTATATCCATTTCAGAATATGGATAGACCGAAGGGTGGTATCACCTTAGAGAGCAGATAGCCCAGCGAATTTAAGAGAAAAACGCTCTTAAAGCTCGGGCCTAAAACATGCTTAAAACTGCCTGAAGTCAGAAGGGTCTTAATGTGTATTTCAGCACCTTTTCCAAAATCCCTGCTCAGGGCAGGAGGACTATTTACTTAGGCAGAAATGCCTGAATATGTGAACAGAAGAGATTTGGCTAATAAGGCTTTAGAGCAGAAGGCGAAATTTGCCCCGCCTCCGTTTTTTTCCCCAATGGAGGAAACCAGCACTGCCTGCGCCTGAATTATTCCAACTCAACAGATGAAAAACCGGCAGACGGAGTTTACCGACTTGCCGGTGTAATAAAGGAGGCCATTAAATGAATGAACTTACAGTAGGAATGAAGGGCAGCGCCCAGGTTGAGGTTGTGCATGAAAATACTGCCGCAGCTGTGGGAAGCGGAGCACTGGAGGTATTTTCCACTCCAAGTATGATAGCTCTCATGGAGAAAGCTGCGCTGGAACTTGTAGCTCCCTGCCTTGAAGAGGCACAAGGGACTGTTGGTATTGAAATGAATGTTGAGCATCTCGCTGCAACTCCTGTGGGTATGAGCGTACGTGCAGATGCTGAGCTTATAGGGATAGAAAAGAGAACCCTCAGCTTTAAGGTTGAAGCATACGCAGGTGAAGAGCTCATAGGCAGGGGAATACATAAACGCTGCATCATTTTAAATGACCGCTTTATGGAAAAAACTCTTGCAAAGCTGAATAAATAATATGAAAGCCCGAAGCATAGCTCCGGGCTTTTTTAATAAGCTTAAACTTTGTGTATGCTCCTTCTTCTGTAAAGAGCATATAAAGCAATAAATATAATGCTTATGCATCCATTAACAATTATTGTGAGCCAGAACCAGGGCGAGCCGGGGGTATTAAGGTGATGCCCTGCCAGACTTGTAAAGCAAATGTCAGTTAAAAAGCCAAGCATTGATCCTAAAATGTACTGGAAATACGGCATGCGGGTGTTGCCAAGATACAGGCTCAGTATATCGCATGGCAGAATACCCATAGCTCTGACTATAAACGAAAAGAAAAATGTGTTTTTATTCCGTTCTTCTCTTATGTATCGCAGTCTGGGATATTTTTCAATTAGCCCCTGAGTCAAATCATTACCTGAAAATCTGCCTATAAAATACTGTAAGTTTAAGATGATAAACATACCGGTAAGATTTACACACACTGCAGCAGGCAGAGAAAAGAGACTGCCGGAAGCAAGAAACAGGAGCTTTAAAGGAAACATGAGGGAGAGACTTTTTATAATATATGCTACACATATGAAAAATGCGGCGGCCACAGGTTCTTTAGGCGAATAATTTATAATATCATCTATGCTTATATCCCTACCGTCGATTATAAACCAAATAAGGGTAAGGCCCATTAAAACGAAAGGGAGATACCTGAAAAATCTTTTCAGAAATACTTTAAGTTTAGAGTTAGAATTGTACATATAAAATTCCTCCGCGTACAATATAGCATTAAAATAAATCCTTCGCAACGGTAAAAATTTATATTTTGTCAGCATAGGGAGAAAATACAATCAGTTAATAAATAAAAGGAGAGTCTTATAATGCTTTTTATAGAATATCCAAAATGTACTACATGCCAGAAGGCAAAAAAATGGCTGGATGAATACGGCGTTAAATATACAAAGCGGCATATTGTTGACGAAAATCCCTCATATGAGGAATTGAAAGAGTGGTACGAAAGAAGCGGACTTACACTAAAAAAATTCTTTAACACAAGCGGGCTGCTGTATAAGTCAATGAATTTAAAAGAAAAACTCCCCACAATGACCGAGGATGAACAGCTAAAGCTTTTAGCTACCGACGGTATGCTTGTTAAAAGGCCTCTTATAGTGGGAGAAAACATAGTTATAACAGGGTTTAAGGAAAACGAATGGAGAGATAAGCTGCTTTAAAAAATAGGTATTTGCCCTTGACGTATGATAGAAACTCTATTAAAATAAAAATACAGGTAGTTAATATCTTTTTTTATTAAGGAGCATAAATGGAGTTAGCAGAACTTAAACTCGTTACGGCGAGCAATATAATTAAGCTTAGAACCCAGGCCGGCATGACACAGGCTGAGTTGGGGGCAGCCCTTAATTATTCGGATAAGACCATTTCCAAATGGGAGCGGGGAGAGGCTATTCCGGATGCATTTGTACTTACTCAGATGAGCCAGATGTTCGGCGTAAGCGTTGACAGTATACTTTCTGAAAACAGCGGCTGGAAGAGCCCTCAGACACCGGTCAGCGTAGAAAAAAGCTACAAGGCAGACATGATAATGGCCATATCTATTTTAGGTGTTTGGACTTTGGCACTGACAGTCTTTGTTTCCCTCTGGCTAAATGACATATTATGGTGGAAAACCTTTATAGTAGCTCTGCCTGTGGCAGTGCTTACGCATCTGGTTTTGAGCTGTGTTTTCGGTAAGCGGAAGTATCTACAGTATATAATAGCCTTTTTCGTGCTGTCTTTGTTTATTGCACTGTATTTCCTGCTGCCAAGCGAGACACCGTGGCAGCTTTTCCTGATTGCTATCCCGGCAGAGATAATAGTGTTTTTAAGTTGTAATATCAGCAAAAAACCGGGAATATTTAGAAAAACAGTAAAAAAATAAGGCTCTACTATTAGTAGAGCGAGAAGTATGGCAAGTAGAGTGTTCTACTTGCCATACTTATTTGTGTAGAGCAGGCACAGATGCAAGTAGGTTGAAAAAGATTGGTAAAGGGTATAAGCTAAACTCGTATCATGAAAAACCTAAAGCTTGCAGAAAGGATAAAAACATGAGTGATTACATTTTGAGTTGCTGCTCTACTGCTGATTTAACACGTGAGCATTTTGAAGAGCGAGATATACATTATGTGTGCTTCCACTACGCCATCGGCGGTGAGGAACATATGGATGATCTGGGAGCTACTGTTCCCTTTGAAGAGTTTTATGCCAGAATGAGCAAAGGCGAGGAAACACGTACTTCTCAGGTTAATATTTCAGAATATGTGGACTACTTCACCAAATTTGCTCAGGAGGGAAAGGACATTATTCATGTCTGCCTTTCCTCCGGAATTTCCGGCACTATAAACTCAGCCAGAAACGCCGCTCTCATTATCAAAGAGCGTTTCCCCCAGCGCAAAATAGCAATCATAGACTCTCTGGGTGCCTCCTCGGGATACGGACTTTTAATGGATACTGCGGCTACCAAGCGGGATGAGGGTATGAGTTTTGAGCAGCTCACCAACTGGATAGAGGAAAACCGTCTTAAACTTCACCACTGGTTTTTCTCCACTGACCTTTCAAGCTATGTCCGCGGTGGAAGAATTTCAAAAACTGCCGCTGTGTTCGGCGGACTTCTCGACATTTGCCCGCTGTTAAATATGGATAATCAAGGCAGACTTATTCCCAGAAATAAGATACGCACTAAAAAACGGGTAATAAAAGAGATTGTAAACCGTATGGAAACTTATGCTGACGGCGGTCTGGATTATTCCGGAAAGTGCTACATTTCAAATTCTGCCTGCTATGATGATGCAAGGGCAGTTGCCGACCTTGTGGAACAGCGTTTCCCGAAACTTAACGGTAAAGTGGAAATCAACCATGTTGGCACCACCATCGGAGCTCACACAGGCCCGGGAACAGTTGCTCTGTTTTTCTGGGGTTCTGAAAGAGTGGACTGATAATACAAAGTGAAAGAGTGCGTTAAAATTGGCTGACTGATTTTAACGCACTCTTTTTTTATCTGTTTCTTAAAGCCGAAAAGGGATCCACGCCGTCTCCCGAAAGACTTGTATAGTTAAGACTTGTAGCAACGTGCTCAGACATTGACTGCCGCGCCAGCACAGGCATACGCATTCTGATTGCGGCAGCAACGGAAATGTGGTTGAATTTCACACTGGGAAGCCAAGGGTTATTTTCATTTCCTTTCTGCCCCACAAACTCCATCATGGAAGACTGATACATAATCAGCTTTGGCAGTATTTGATTGTAAGTCTGGACAATGTATGGATTTCCGCAGGAGTCAACTATCAGCCGGTGGAAAGGCATATCGGTGTCTTTAAGACCACGAATATCCCTGTTTACAACACTTTCTCTAAACGCTTCTGCCAGAACTGTCAGCTCATGCACTACATGCTCGTCTGCGTTATGAGCACACAGTGCAGCGGCCTCACTCTCAATTGCGTTTCGCACCTGATAGAGGTTTATCATGTCCCTGAGATTTAAGTCTAAAACGAAACTGCCGGATTGTCCGGGATGACTTACCACAAAGCCTATTTCAGACAAACGTGTGATGGCTTCAGCCACAGGCGTGCGGGAAATTCCAAGGGATGAGGCAAGCTGATTTACATTAAGCTTACTTCCGGGGGCTATTTTAAGACCGACTATTTCATTATATAATAGCTCCATAACCAAATCCCTAAGCTTTGCATCAGGCTTTGAGTCCATATATTTTTTTAACTCGAATTTATCCATTACATTCACCGCCATAACAGTTTAGAGAGAACAAATACCTGTTTATAATACACTTTATGCTAAATAAAGTCAACGTTTAAAAAACAAAATAACGAGGTTTAACAAAAGATAACAAGAAAATTACTAAAATAGTGAATTTAAATATAAAAGAGAATATTTCTGCTGCGCAGAAACAGTTATCTGTCACTTTCACTGTAAAAAGCAGGGTGCATATTTATAAAACAAATGATATAAGACCTAAAATTAACAGATGTGCCGGATAGAAAATATAGAAAAGGTATTTAAGGGAAGGGCCTTTTTTACCGTTATACAATAAGACGGGGAGCAGGGAGAGAAGTGCAAATCCGGTAAACAGCAAATTAGTGCCGCTAAAACCGTACTGCAAACATGCCCATAGAAAAATAACCAGAGCCTGATAACCCTTTTTGCTTTTTGATACATACAGCATGCAAATAAAGACCAGGGCGAAAAGACCGTAATCTGCCTTAGGCTGTATGACAAGCACAGCACCGATAATTGCAAGAACAGAAAGAAGGAAAGCAGGTGGGCTCAGAGTTTTCCCCTTTGCCGTATCTATAAGAGAAATAATGGAAAGACCCAGAGACAGGGTGAAAAACACGTTCAGACTTCCGTCAATAACAGTTACAGTGCCAAGCTTTAAAGTAAAAGCGGGCAGAAGTGTAAACAGACATATGGTAAAAATGTGGGAAACTTTTCTGTTTCCGCCAATAAGATATGCGGATAAAAACAAAAGTGCAAGCACTATGTACTGAAGACCGCCGAAGGAAATTTGAGGCGCCCCTAAGGCTGCCCCATAGTGGTTTCCTATGCTGAAAGCAAGACTGAACGGAATTTGGGATATTACTGCAAAAAGCATAAGACGGGATACATATCTTTGCTTATTTGAAGTGTGCTGAAAACCGTTAACGAGGAGGAAACAGTAGATAGGGAAGGCCAACCGTCCTACCCCACGCAGCAATATGTACATATCTGGGCTTATAAAATTGTGCATATAAAACACAAAAGTGCTGTGGTCTATAAACATAGATACTAAAGCTATGAGTTTTAGAGTAAAAACACTCAAATTTACCGCCTCCTTTTCTGGCATACGAACTATTTTACCATAGATTTTATGAAATGTATATCAGCAATGCTTTTACTCCTCCTGTATGTCCCATTATAAAGGTAATAATAAAATCGGTATACGGAACACGATCAGAGACAGAATCAAGAGATATTAAATAAAGCAGAGACAAAAACAAGGAAAATATTGTGTGCACTCGTAATAAATGATATAATGCGATAAGCATACAAAGGGGGACTCATAATGCCGCAAATTCTATGCCCCGTCTGCGGCGGGGTGCTGACTCAGAATGAAAAAAGTTATTCCTGCTCACAGGGGCACAGCTTTGACAGGGCAAAAAGCGGGTATGTAAATCTGCTTATATCCCATCAGAGCGGGTCGCAGCACGGCGACGACAGGGAAATGGTGCGTTCAAGGAGAGATTTTCTTGAAGGCGGATATTATGAACCCCTTAGGGCGGAAATTTGCAAAACAGTCCTTGAACAAAGCTCCGGCGATACCGTTTCACTTTTGGACTCAGGCTGCGGAGAGTGCTGGTACACGGCAGAAGTTGAAAAAACTCTCCTTGATGCTGGAAAAAATCCGGATATAGTCGGCATAGACATTTCAAAGGATGCCCTTAAAATGGGAGACAGGCGGGGGAAAAATATCCGACTTGCGGTGGCCAGCGCATACCGTCTGCCGGTGGGCGATGAAAGCTGTGACCTTATTTTAAATGTGTTTGCCCCATTTGCAGGGGGGGAATACCTGAGAACCCTGAAAAGGGGCGGATTATTAATCCATGTATCACCTGATGAGGGGCATCTCTGGGAACTGAAAGAAGCGGTATATGAAAAGCCCTATTTAAACGACGCTCCCGCACCCGTGCAGGGCGGATTGGAGCTTTCGGAGGAAAAGCGGCTTAAATACAGAATAGATATTGAAAATCCAGCCCACATAAAAGCTCTTTTTATGATGACACCTTATGCTCACAAAACAAGCCCCAGAGATACAGCAAGGCTTGACAGCCTTTCAAGGCTGGATGTGGCAGTTGAATTTGTGATACGGCTTTATAAAAAGCTCTGAAAACACGGTATACCTTTAAAATACCTATAAAAAAATTATAGAAAAAGAGGTGTAAAAATGAAATTAAAAAAATTAATTCCGTGTCTGCTTGCAGTGCTGATACTGACCGGATGCCAGAAGGGGGAAACTCCCGTTGCACAAGAGCCCGAAGCAGCGGCTCAGGAGCAGGAGGCTGAGAAACCCACTGTGCCCAAGGAGGAGCTTTCTAAATATGTGTTTCCCTATGAAGACAGGTGGATTTTAGGCCAAAGCTCATACGAACAGCTGCTTTCCGACATTGAGCATCAGGATTATAAGCCACTGCCGCCGATCAATGATTTTTACAGTTATATTGAATGTGAGGAGCACAAAAACACTACTATCTGGGTAAGCGAGGAACAGAAACAGGCCCTCATAGCCAATAACCTGAAGCTTGCCAAAGAGTTAGCTGAGTTCTATTCAAGCACTGAAGATATATTCACGGTGGAATGGGCAGATGATTATTCTTCTGTGACTGAAAGAGTCAGAATGGAAGATTTCTATCCCGATAATATAATGAAAATTTACGGCAGGGCAGGGCAATGCCTGCTTCTTGAACAATTTATCCGCATGAACCGGGTTTTATCTACGGATGACCAATTTGCACCTATTTATGTTACATATAAAAATGCGAACAGCGGATATATTATCGCCAGCAGCCTTATGCCCTACGAAGGTATTGTGTTTAACGAGAAGGATTATGAGCTGAGTAAAACTCAGGATGTGCTTATAACTTCAGAATATGAAGGTTTAGAAGAAATTAAGATGGCGGTAAAAAAGATTGACGGGAATAAAATTATATTTACTCCTCAGGAAAGCGGCAGCTTTTATGCCGAAGATGACAGTCTTTGCATATGCTTAGACACCGTATATGCCGACAGTGTTGCATTTCCCGATAATATAAAAGTGGGAGATATATATGTCCTCAGAGTTGACGGAAATTATGCAATACATGATGACGGAGATGATATACCGGATATTGCTCCCGAGACGATAGTACCTTTAAAGTATTTGGAAGAGCGTGCAAAATAACACAATTAGCTGTAAAGACGTATAAAAGTGCCATTTTATTAACTGCCCCGGTTTGCTGATATTTTGCAAATCGGGGCAGTTAAAGTTAATAACCCAATACAAAAAGACCAGAGACTTTCATCTCTGGCCTTTTTGGTGCCGGTGACCGGACTCGAACCGGTACGGTATTGCTACCGAGGGATTTTAAGTCCCTTGTGTCTACCATTCCACCACACCGGCAGGTGTTTTTAAGCTTTATATAATTTACCACTTGGCGCTGAATCTGTCAAGCAAAAGTACCGTGAATGACATAAAAAATCTAAAAGCGCTGTCAGAGTTTAACTGACAGCGCTTAATATTTAATCTACGTACACCGAACCGTCCTGAGTTATTTTTATTCTCATCCCGGTTTGGACATAATTTAAAAATTCCTCACCAAGATTATCTATAACCGGCATAGAGCTGTCTGTCCAAACATCCCCCAGAATTGCGCCGGAGGCTGCAAGAGAGTCTATGGGCATACTGAAAAGCATACAGGCAGGCTGTTTATGCTGAGCACATGCCGTATAGAGTACCATGCCGCCCGTAGTTGAGCCGATAGTCTGAGGCAGGCAGAGAGCTTTTCCCAGCATGGGCTTTTTATAAATATCGGGATTGTTCTGGTCACCGCATTTAACTTCTTTATCTCCGAACTGGAGCGCCATCTGGAAACTTGCCAGAGTGTTAAAGCCTTTTCTGCTCACAAGAGCTTCAGCTTCACATTCTCCGGGAACTATAACACGTCCCTTAAATTGTCTCATTTCCTTACCTCCTTACCGGTGATAATGTCCAAAATCTGTTCCTCACGGTAATATTTTGCACTGGTATATGTACGGAGCTTATTTGAGGAGGTTATGACTGCTTTGCTCTTGCAAATGGGGTTATTCATATACATAAGGGGGCAGATATAGCTCAGCACTACGCCGCAGTTTTTAAGCCTGTCACTGTATTCAGTTTTTTCAAACTCTTTTATGACAGGCGGAGAGGAGGTAAAGACTGTGGGCACTGAAACCTTTTTAAGACCGGTCTCTTTAAGCCCTTTTTCAACATTCTCCGTCCAATCTATAAGCTGTTTTAATGTCATATGGGGACAGCCTACAAAACAAAGCTTGGGCTTAGCGTCGGGATTTTTCCAGATGCACGGGTAATTATCCTGAATACGTTGAAGTTCTGCGTCGTCTATCACATAGACCTGAGCGCCTTCTTTAATGAGCGCCTCCCCCTGTTCCTTAGCTTCAGGTGTAAGGTTCTCTATATGATAAAGTCCCACGGCACCGTTTGAAGCGGTGGCAGCGCCGAAGTCCTTTAAGTAGGTGCAGGCATCGTCGTTTAGCTCCGTTCCCAGCCATTTTTCCATGCCTTTAATATAAGGCACTTCTTCCATAACCTTCATGCCTATTGCAGAGCCTAAAAGCTGCGCCTCAGGCTTGTGCTGGCATTTAACCTCAATTACCCACGTTGCTTTTCTGCCCTCGTCAGTTAAAAGACCGAACTCAGGGACAAAGCCTGCGATTGAGCCCATAAGCTCTATCATGCCGGAATTACGGTTACAGCGGGCCCCCAAAACGGAGTTTGCATATACAACGGCTGAGGATTCAGCCCATGAGAGTACGTCACCCATTTTAGGCTTATTTCCCAATTCATCCACATAGCAGGTGCATGTGTAGTCGTTGTTG
The DNA here is from genome assembly GCA_020025675.1 of Oscillospiraceae bacterium. Lineage (GTDB taxonomy): Bacteria > Bacillota > Clostridia > Oscillospirales > Oscillospiraceae > Limivicinus. The sequence continues at coordinate 3,939 of JAHHRS010000029.1, read as the reverse complement.
TCATGTATTCCCAGCTTTTGAAGCTGCTTTTCATACCGTTCCTGCTGAGTGTACATAAATTTTTTGAAAACCAGATTTTCTAAAAAGTTGGAGGGGACATTTTTATCTAAGGGTCTTGGGTCTGCAGAAAACTTCTGCTTTGAACATAAGCCGGCATCAATAAGCTCATCGTAAAGGTCGTATACCGGTTTCATAGCTTTAAGACCAAAGCTTATGACAGTGTGTCCCATCTCACTTGTGACAGGTACCATGCGCTGTGCTCCAAAGGCTTCACCGTACATAACCAGGGTCTTCACAACCTTAGCCATTACCTCTCCCTTTTCACCGTTTAGCAGAGCCTGCTGCTGTTCTGTAAGGCGCATAAAATCACTTCCTTCAAAAAATATTAGGATGTTTTGGGAATTATATCCACACTTTGTCTATATTTTAACAGCTTAATAGGCAAAAGTCAATGATTTGAGAATGTTTTAAACAGTTTATTAAGAATTCGTAAGAATGACCGTAAATGTTGAAATTACAGATAAATGTGCTATAATAAACTATTATGAACATATATTTGGAGGTCTTTTGAAAATGAGTAAAAAACAGTTCAAAGCAGAATCAAAAAGATTGCTGGACCTGATGATTAACTCAATCTACACCAATAAGGAAATATTTCTCAGAGAGATTATTTCCAATGCTTCCGATGCAATAGACAAGCTTTGCTACCTGTCTTTAACTGATGATAATGTGGGGCTTAACCGCTCCGACTATAAGATAGATATAGCCGTAGATAAAGAAGCCCGTACCATCACAGTTTCTGATAACGGTATCGGAATGAGCATGGAAGAGGCTGAAAATAACCTGGGTGTTATTGCTAAAAGCGGGTCCTATAAATTTAAGGACGATATTAAGGATAAAGAGGATAAACCCGAAGATATATCCATTATCGGCCAGTTCGGTGTGGGATTTTACTCTGCATTTATGGTTGCCGATGAGGTTACTGTTATTACACGCCGCTACGGCTCAGATGAGGGCGTAAAGTGGCAGAGCAGCGGTGCTGACGGATACACCGTCACTCCCTGCCAGAGAGCAAGTGCGGGTACAGATGTTATAATGCATATTAAGCCCGACGCTGAGGACGAAGTTTACGGCGTGTATCTTGAGACATGGAAACTAAAGGCTCTGGTCAAGAAATATTCGGACTATGTGCGCTGGCCTATTAATATGGACATAGAGCATCAGGAGCGCTTTGAAACCGGAGAAAAGGACGAAGAGGGAAATCCCAAATATGAGTATAAGATGGTCTCGGAAAATCAGACCGTCAACAGCATGATACCTATTTGGCAGCGCTCCAAGTCTGAGGTTACAGACGATGACTGCATCGCTTTCTATAAGGAAAAGAACAGAGACAGAAAAGACCCCTGCGCACTGGTGCGTATAAATGCCGAAGGCATGGTTTCCTACAAGGCAATTCTCTTTGTACCCGGTGAAGAGAATGAAAATGCCTTTACAGGTGAAAATAAAGGTGGCATAACTCTTTACTCCAACAATGTTATGATAATGGAGAACTGTGACAAACTGGTTCACAGTTATTTTGACTTTGTTAAAGGTGTTGTGGATTCTCCCGACCTGTCTCTGAACATATCCCGTGAAATTCTTCAGCATGACAGACAGCTTCAGGTAATAGGCAAAAACATTGAAAAGCGCATAAAGGATGAGCTTATGAAGCTTATGCGTGAGGACAGGGATAAATACAATGAATTCTTCCGCAATTTCGGAGTTCATATAAAGTGCGGCGTCTGCGACGAGTACGGGGTAAATAAGGAATTTCTCCGTGACATGCTTGTATTTTACAGCTCTGAGGATAAGCAGGTAACTCTCAAGGAGTATGTGGAGAACATGCCTGAGAGCCAGAAGTCAATTTACTTTGCCAGCGCTGATAACTTAAAGCACGCAATGGCTTTGCCTCAGTGCGAGGAGGTTCGTTCAAGAGGTTACGAGATTCTCTACCTTACAAGTCCTCTGGATGAGATGGTGCTCGGAACTCTTATGGATCAGGATGGCAAACCTTTCTGCAACATTGTTACGGATGATCTGGGCTTTGACACCGAGGAAGACAAAAAGGCCGCAGAGGAAAAGACTATCGAAAATAAGGACCTTTTGGACTTTGTTAAGGAGTCTGTGGGTGAGGGAATAACCAAGGTAACTCTCTCCCGTAAACTTGCAAAGCTGCCTTGCTGCCTTACTACCGAGGGAGGAATTACTCTTGAAATGGAGAAATACTTCCACGCAGGACCCAGTGAAGAAATGCGTAAAATTAAGGCAAACAGAGTGCTTGAGTTAAATCCTGAGCACAAGGCATTTGAGGCACTGAGAAATGCCGAAGCCAATGATAAAGAACAGGCAAAGAAAATATCCAAGGTGCTCTACGCACTGGCTGAACTTATGGCCGGAGTTGAAATAGAGGATCCGGGCGAATTTACAGAGCTTGTAAGCGAGCTTTTCTAAACTTAAATCATGTATCGGTCGGGGCCAATTGACCCCGACCGGATGAAAAACTGTTTCTTGGAGAATATGTTATGAAAAAACGGCTGGGAATTTACATCCATATACCGTTCTGCGCAAGTAAATGCAGCTATTGCGATTTCTATTCGCTCAGCGGCTGCGAACATCTTATGCCGGACTATCACAAGGCGCTTATCTCTCATCTGGAGGAGTCTGCCGCAGCTATAAAAAATTATGAGGTTGACTCTGTGTACTTTGGCGGCGGTACCCCCAGCTTTTATGGGGCGGACAGGATAGTGGAGATTTTAAACGTACTGAAATTAAACGGCAATCTTCGCCTTGATGCAGAGGTTACGGTGGAGTGTAATCCTGATTCAATAAGCTATAACGCATTGAAACTACTGCGTATGGAGGGAGTAAACCGCATTTCTCTCGGTGTTCAGGCCTCCGACAATAACCTTTTGAAGCTCATCGGCAGGAGACATAATTTCCAGCAGGCGGTAAAGGCTTTTTATGACGCACGGCGTGCCGGATTTGACAACATAAGCCTTGACCTTATGTACGGCCTTCCCAGCCAGACCAAGGCAGACTGGGCAAATACACTTTCCAAAGTGATTGAGCTTCACCCTGAGCATCTTTCCTGCTATGGTCTTAAACTTGAAGAGGGGACTGCCATGTATAATGAATATTTGGACTCTCCCATATTGCCGGATGATGACGAGCAGGCGGATATGTATTCATACGCGGCTGAGCTTTTAAACCGCTATGGATATAAGCAGTATGAAATATCAAACTTTGCTCCTGCGGGATTTGAATCAAAGCACAATCTTAAATACTGGAATCTGGATGATTATATGGGCTTTGGCCCCGGGGCACATTCCTGTGTGGGTAATCAGAGATACAGCTATGTGAAAGACTTAAAACAGTATATAAACGGCATAGACAGAGATATGAGCATTGTGGATGAATACCAGAAAGTGGACGCACTGGAAAGAGCCGTGGAGTACATAATGCTTGGTATGCGTACTTCACACGGTATTTCTGAACATGATTACAGAATTCGGTGTCAGAGTAACTGGAAACCTATTGAAAAAGTACTGAGAGCATTTGTTAAAAAGGGTTGGGCGGAAAAAACGGATGATAGGTGGCACTTCACAGTTCCGGGCTTCCTTATATCCAACACTCTTATCGGAATTCTGCTTGAGGCTCAGGCAGGAGAGCGGGTAGAGGGCAACCCTTGGCTTATGTCTGCTTTTGAGGCAGAAGAGAAAATAGACATGCCCAAAGGAGAGGATGAACTCTTCCGTGAGCTGTATGACGGAAAAATCAATGGTTGAGGATAGGGAATGATTAGAAAAAAGAAAAAGAGCGGCGGATATGCAGAGCCGGACTACCCAAGTCGGGAGAACCTGTCAGGGGATAAGGAAGACTTTGGAGACGAGCTGTTTTCTG
>JAHHRS010000028.1 GCA_020025675.1 Oscillospiraceae bacterium | reverse complement strand
ACAGCGTCCGCCGCATCATCCGGTTTGGGTGGTGCTTTAAGCTGACATATACGCTTTACCATATCCATAACCTGTGATTTTTCGGCTCTCCCGTAACCTACAACAGACTGCTTTACCTGTAAAGGTGTATACTCATAGATTTTTAGTCCGGATTTCTGACAGGCAAGAAGTATCACTCCCCTGCCGTGGGCTACTGCAATGCCGGTTGTAAGGTTGGTATTAAAGAAAAGCTCCTCAATAGAAGCCACATCGGGTTTAAAAATTTCTATTAAATCCAGCATGTCGTTGTAAATCTGCTCAAGACGGCTGGAAAGGCTTGTATGCGCAGGCGTAGTTATAACTCCGCATTTAATAAGCTTGTGCTGAACACCGTTTGTATCAAGCACACCGAAGCCTATTGTCGCAACTCCAGGGTCAATGCCCAATATACGCATTTTATCACATCCTACAATAATTTTAGCATATTAAAGGCGTTAAGGCAAGGGGGAAAGACATGGTGTTTAGTATTAGATCTTATAATGTATCTGCATCTTTCGCTAACGCTTGCATATGCAGAACTATTTCAAAACTGCATCTTATCAAATTTCAACCTTGAGCGTATCAGTTACTGATAAACTAATTAAACTCCCAATGATTTGAGTATATTTAATCTATATTAAGATACAAAAAGACCCGGTCAAATGATCGGGTCAATTCAATAAATATTTACGCTCTGGGGTGAGCTTTATTATATACATCTTTAAGCTGTTTCTTCACAAGCTGTGAATACACTTGTGTGGAAGATATATCAGCGTGACCAAGCATTTCCTGAATGGCATGAATATCGGCACCGTTTTCCAGCAGATGAGCGGCAAAGGAATGCCGCAGAGTATGCGGAGTAATATCCTTCTCAATACCGGCCATCTTCTGGTAATGCTTAATGAGTTTCCAGAAGCCCTGCCGTGACATTCTTTCCCCATTCACGTTTACAAATAGAGACTGCTCGTCCGGTAAAGCTATCATCTGGGGACGGACAAGAGTTATATAATCGCTCAGTGCCTTAACTGCGGTTGAGTACATAGGAATGAAGCGCTCTTTATTTCTGCTGTGGCAGCGGATTATGCCTGCTGACAGGTTGATGTCGCTGATATTTAAATCAATAAGCTCAGTAACTCTTATTCCCGTGGCATAGAGCAGTTCCAGCATTGCCTTATCTCTGTATCCTTTTGCATCAACACAGCGAGGCTGCTCTAAAAGAAGCTCAACCTCTTTACTTGTAAGTATTTCAGGAAGTTTAGGCTTACTCTTTTCAGGCACAAGCTTTGCAGCCGGACTGCTTTTGGTTATTTGTTTAATGCACAAGGTTGAGTACAGGTTCTTAAGAGAGGCTATACTTCTTGCCACGGTTGAAACGGATTTTCCCTTTGCTTTTAGTGAATCCACATAATCGGAGAGCGTTTTTTCATCCGCAGTAACAATGTCTTTATCGGTATTATGCTCCAGATAATCAGCAAACTGTCGTACATCACGAAGATAGGAGCTGAGGGTGTTTGCCGATGCTTTCTTTTCATATCTTAGATAATTTTCAAATAATTCAATAATTTCTGAGTTAAGCAAGGGAACGCCCTCCTTTCTAAAGTAAGTATTTCTTATATTAACCAACGATGAATGATAACGCTGCAACTGCAGCCATAAGCAGAATCGTCATCGGAATATAGTTTCTGTTGTAGGTGTCCCTACCGGATAAACTGTTGTTACAGAGAAGCCTTATAAGAATACCTGAAGTCTCCATGCCGTGAACAGCAATAACAAAAAATACCGGAGTGATGATACAAAAGCAGAGGATTGCTTCTAAGCTGAACGGAGCACCGGATTGAACATCCGAAATAATTGCTGCAACTGCTTCATAACTGGCTGCACCGAAAAACACGGCAGATAAAGGGAGAAAGACAAGACCGAATATCGAAGAGGCAAAAGTAAAACATACTGCCAGCGGCAAAGTAATAAGCCATATTCCGTAGTTATTAAAAGCTTCTAATATATCAAAGCTGACGGAGTATCTCCAAGCAAGGATAAGTCCTGCTATATAGGCTGCAAATACCGGAATACCAAAAATCAATGGGCCTTTACTGCCCTGCTGAGACATTCTCATATTTCAATTGTTGACGCTAAAATGTTACACTCAAAACATTGATTAACATAACGGCAACTCACTGGTAACAATATATTACAAAACTGCAAACAAATCAAGTCCTTTTTTCAAAATAATTAAAAATTTTTTTCTTTTATGTCAACTGTTGATACTGTTCATCACAAGCTACGGTAATATAGATTAAGCCTGTACGTGTATAAGCCTACATCTTGTGGATAAAAAAACATAATTTTTACAAATTTATTTTAAAAAATTATGTTAACTTTGTTTTCTCAGTGGGCTTTTATGTTTAAATTTATGACCTGAGTTATTTTCTTTAAAAAAGGAAGACATAACACAGCCAAACAGACCTCCGGAGAAAGTGAAACTAACGACGCTTAGTATACCGGATGATTTCATACTGTCCCCTTTTACAATAAAGCCAATTGTAATAAGAAAAACGGTTAAAGCGGCTGATAAAATAAGCCCCTTAACTAAAAGCCCGCTTTTGTTACCCTTCAAGGCAAACATACCTGCAAAAAAAGCGGACAGAAAAGATAGAGCTGAACTAATGTAACCAATGGCTGTGGAACTTACACTGCATTTGCTTAATATGGCAGATGCGACAAGCAGTAAAATAAGTGCTGTTACGGCCCAGACAATGAAGCCGCGCAGGAGAAATTTAATTTCTATCCCGCGAACAGATTTTGTTTCAGACAAAAAAACACCCCCGATGTATAAGATTACTTAATCTTATTACAACAGGGGGTGAATAATTCTTTATCTAATTATTTCTTTTTCTTTTTGTTTCTGGCCTCAGCCTCGGCTGCTTCCATCTTGTCTGTGGTAGAAATGGACCACTTCTTAGCCTGAATACGGACTCTGTCCTCACCGGTCTCAAAAGTAATAGTGTCCTCAGTAACCTGAACAATTTTACCTGTGAGTCCGCCGATAGTGGTAATCTCATCACCGATACTTAGAGAGGCGCGCATCTCATCGGTCTTTTTCTTCTTCTTATTTTCAGGGCGAATAATAAGAAAGTAGAAAATGCCGAACATGAGAATGAGGGGAAACAGTAGAGAGAACATGCCACCGCTTGCAGCTGCTTCCGGTGCTGCAGTAAGAATCAAAGACATACGGAATTTACCTCCAAAAAAATTATATTAGACATTATACGCTATTAAGTCAAAAAATTCAAGACACTTATATCCTTTTATCTAATATTTGAGAATATCTCTGCCTAAATTCGTTGAAACGTCCTTCATCAAGACTTTCTCTGATGCGCTGGGTTAAACTGTTGTAAAAATAGAGATTGTGCATGACGGCAAAACGCATGGCAAGCATTTCTTCAGCTTTAAAAAGATGTCTGATATAAGCACGTGAATAGCGCTGACACACCGGGCAGCTGCACTTAGGGTCGATAGGCTGACTGTCCCTTAAATATTTTTCATTTTTTATGTTTATTATTCCATCCCATGTATAGAGATGCCCGTGGCGTCCGTTTCTGGCGGGCATAACACAGTCAAAGAAGTCAACACCCCTGTACACACTTTCTATTATGTTGCCGGGAGTGCCAACACCCATAAGGTATCTGGGCTTGTCTTTTGGCATATACTCCTCAACAGCTTCAATAGTGTCATACATTTCCTGATGTGTTTCACCGACTGCAAGTCCACCGATTGCGTAGCCCGGTAAATCCAGATCTGCAATTTTCTTCATATGCTCAATGCGAATATCCTTAAAAGTAGCGCCCTGATTTATGCCAAAAAGCATCTGACCGGGATTTACTGCATCGTCCATGCTGTTGTATTCTGCAAGAGCTTTTTTGCAGCGCTGAAGCCAGCGATAGGTACGGTCACAGGAATTCTGCACATAAGGTTTGGGAGAAGGAATTTTTATACATTCATCAAAAGCCATAGCAATATCAGAGCCAAGGTTTGCCTGAATTCTCATGCTTTCTTCGGGTCCCATAAATATATGGCGACCGTCAACGTGAGAATTAAATTTAACCCCTTCTTCAGTAATTTTGCGAAGTTTTGCAAGAGAGAATATCTGAAATCCGCCGCTGTCGGTGAGTATTGGGCCGTCCCAAGTCATGAACTTATGGAGTCCGCCCATATCCTTAATCAGCTCGTCGCCCGGCCTTACATGAAGATGGTAGGTATTTGACAGCTCAACCTGACAGTTAATGTCCTTTAAATCCTTTGCGGAGAGGCCACCTTTTATAGCTCCCTGAGTTCCCACATTCATAAACACGGGAGTCTGAATAATACCGTGGGGAGTTTTGAACTCTCCCCTTCTGGCTTTGCCTTCCTGCTTAATAAGAGTATACAAATCTATTCTCCTTATATAATAATCATAGCATCACCGAAGGAGAAAAACCTGTATCGCTCTTCTACGGCATGCTTATAGGCATTGAGTACATTATCTCTTCCGGCAAAAGCAGAGACAAGCATAATCAGCGTACTCTCCGGCAGATGGAAATTTGTAACAAGAGCGTCAATACACTTGAATTTATAGCCGGGGTATATGAAAATATTTGTCCAGCCGGACTTTGGCTTCATAGTTCCGTCCTCTTCCGCAAAGCTTTCGAGAGTACGGCATGAAGTAGTACCGACAGCTATTACTCTGCCGCCGTTTTTCTTTGTTTCGGTGATAATTTCCGCCGTCTCTTCCGGAACAATACAAAATTCAGAGTGCATTTCATGGTCTTCAATCTCATCCTCTTTTACGGGACGGAAGGTTCCAAGACCTACATGCAGTGTAACATAGCAAACTTTTACACCCATTTCTTCAATTTTGCTTAGAAGCTCCTTAGTGAAGTGAAGTCCGGCAGTAGGAGCAGCGGCGCTTCCCAACTCTTTGGAATATACGGTCTGATAACGCTCAGAGTCCTGAAGTTCTGCCTTTATATAGGGTGGCAGAGGCATTTTTCCAAGTTTTTCAAGGACTTCCATGAAAATACCGTCATAATGAAATTTAACAATTCGGTTTCCACCCTCCGCAACACTCTCAACCGTAGCTTTGAGCTGGCCTTCACCGAATTCAAGTTCAGTTCCGGGTTTGGTTTTTCTTCCCGGACGGCTCAGACACTCCCAGCGGCCTTCACCCAGATCTCTCAGCAGTACCAGTTCTACACTACCTCCGGTGGAGCGAGTGCCCAGCAGTCTTGCGGGTAGAACACGTGAGTTATTTAAAACAAGGCAGTCGCCGGGTTTAAAAAACTTTGTAAGCTCATAGAAATGCAGATCTTCCGTCTCTCCGCTGTTTTTATCAAGATGCAGGAGTCTGGAATGGTCTCTCTGCTCGATAGGTGTTTGAGCTATAAGCTCTTCGGGTAATTCAAAATAAAAATCTGATTTTTTCATGCAACATAAGCTCCGCTAAAATAAAATCTTAATATATCTTGGTAATTATATCCGTATACAGATGCCATGGCATTTGCACCCCATTGGCTCATACCGCAGCTGTGACCCCATCCGTTGCCGGTAAAAATAAAATCGTCCTTATTTCGCTGAATTTTAAAACGACAGCTATATAATCCCAAAGCATTGTAACAGTTTCTGCCTCGAACTTCAAGGTAATTCCCATCTTCGTCCACAAAATTTATGGCTATCACATTTCCCGTATCGGAATATTCCGGCAAAAGTTCTGCAACAGACTCAATATCATAGTCCCAATCCCTTAGCTTCTCCCCTATTTTATCCGCACTGATTTTAAGCTCCCACTCTTTAAGAGGGAAATCCAATGCTGCTTCAAAGGGGTCTGTTTTTCCGGAGAGATAGGGGGCTGAAGTATCAAATACGTTTATTCCGTCCTCAGTTGCACCTCCGTTTGAAGAGCAGTAATAGATTTCACATACCTCTCCCTCATAGCGAACCAGCTCCCCTGCTGTCTCATCCACAGCTGCATCACTTGTCTCGTTGGCTTCAAGAGTTCCCCTGTAAACCTGACTGTAAGTATCTGCTGTCAGGTCAAAACCGTATTCCTTAAATCTGTTCTGATTATATACGGCATAGGTTCTGGCGCATACTGCCTGAGCCTTCAGCGCTTCAAAAGGCCATAAATAACTCATTTCATACGGAATTACACCTTTTATATAGTCCTCAAGACCTATACAGTTAATAAGATTAAGATGATAGGCATCATGCATTTTAAATTCAAAGCCGCCTTTATAACTGTTATCCTTATAAAAACATTGGCTGCCTTCACCCATGGGCATTACAGCAAGTATACCGTCACCGTATTCCGTTTTATATATGATTGCTTCACTTTCAGGTTCTGTAAGGTATACAGCTCCTTTGCCGTCATACCATGGGTATCCGGAAATTTTAAGTTCCTTTATAAGCTTTCTCGCTTCAGCTCTGGTGGAGAATTCACCATATACTTCCCTGAGCTCTCCGTCTATTTTGTACTCCGCAGACAAAAGCTCAGAAAAAGAACCTTTAAACTCTTCATCCGGCACAAAATCTTTTTCCGGCAGGATGTGCCATTTGCCACCGTCTGATACAATCTGCGCCTGTATTTTATTTGCGGCGGTTTGGGACACTTCATTAAAATTTCGATTTTCATCGTAGAAGCCTATCTGAAAACCCTGACCGGAAAGATTTTCAAGTTCTATTTTCTCGGGTGCGCTGTCTCCATAGCTGATACCAATTCTCATGGTTTTAACGCCGTAATCAATGTTGTCATATTTGGAACCGTCAACATAAAGGGTTTTATCAATTTCGGTTCCGTATGCGGAAGAGTTCCCTTTTACGCAAAATCCTTCATCGGGCTTTTCAGCGTATGAATCAGATAACGGCATTAAAAAACAAAGGACTGCGAAAAAGGGTAAAATAAGTTTGAAAATTTTATCAATTTTTGTTGCCATAAGCTACCTCTTAATAACAGATAGTTTAACTTAAACATTATAACAGGGAAAAGATGCTTTTTCAATGTCTTTGTAATATTTATATTCTATCATAAATATAATATCCCGGTAAGACTTTTAAATTATATGGGAGGCTGAAATGGTAAAAGTACCTGTATTTAAAGGCTCATGCACAGCAATCGTAAGTCCGTTCAATGAACAGGGAATAGATTATGACAGACTTGCTAAAAATCTGGATTTTCAATATGAAAACGGCACTTCCGCTGTTCTTGTCTGCGGAACCACCGGAGAAAATGCAACTTTAAGCTCCAACGAGTACGCAGAAATGCTTAGATTTTGCGTAAAAGAAAACAAAAACAGAATGAAACTTATAGTTGGGGTAGGAAGTAACAACACAAAGACTGCCCTAAAGAATGCAGAGGATGCAAAGTATGCGGGGGCTGACGCCATACTTATGGTTACCCCGTACTACAATAAAACTACACAGAAAGGGCTTATAGAGCACTTTACATATGTAGCGGACAGAGTGGACATTCCCATGATTCTGTATAATGTACCAAGCCGCACCGGCATAGGAATTAAGGCAGAGACGTACAGAGAGCTTTCAAAGCATCCAAATATAAACGGTGTAAAGGAAGCCTCCGGAGATATAAGCCTTACGGCAAAAACAAGAAGTATGTGTGGGGATGATCTTTTCATATGGAGCGGGAATGATGACAACACTATACCGCTTATGTCCCTTGGTGCCCTCGGTGTTATATCGGTTGCATCAAATATAGTGCCCGGTGCTGTGGCAAAACTTTGCGCTCTTTGTCTTGAAGGGGACTTTGTTAATGCTTGGGAGCTGTATTCCAAGTACTCAGAGCTGTTCTCCGCACTTTTTGTGGAGACAAATCCTATACCGGTTAAAACTGCTATGAAGCTAATGGACTTAGACAGCGGCATCATGCGCCTGCCGCTTACCGAAATGAACGATGAAAATCTGGCACGCCTTAAAAGTGCAATGCGGGATTGCGGCATAAACATATAAGTTTAAAGGAGACGGCTTTTTAAAGCTGTCTCCTTTTACAATTCAATTTTTCTTATTATGGGTGTGGGACAATGCCTGCGTGTAACGCAAACAGAAAAACTGTAATCCTCTATGTAATCGCTCCATATACCGTAAGTTCCTAAACTGTCCGAATTTACAGCAGCCTCGGGCCACACGGAAAAGGACTCAAGAGTGGTATGCAGCCCTGTTCCAATGGCTTTAATATAACTCTCCTTCATTGTCCAAAGTTTTATAAATGCCTTATCTTTGTTAACGGAATTTTCGATATATTCCCGCTCGGATTTGGTGAAGTGATGCTTTACCAGATTCTCCTTGTAGGCTGAAGGCTTTTGAATATCAAGCCCGATTTCCTCCTCGCAAATGGCGCAGGCTGAAAAATTTCCCGAATGAGAAATACTGAAAAAAACGGGAAGTTCAGGACAAAAGGGTTTGCCGAATTTTCCATGTTTAATATTCAAGGGAAAAGACATATCAGGAAAAATCTCTTTTACAGCTGAATTTAGAATAAGCTCAGCTCCCAGACTTTGCCTTTTACTTAGAGTAGGTCTGATTTTATTCAGCTTTTCATTTCTGTAAACAGAAATGCCCATTAAATTATTTTCAATATTTAGATTTGTTATATCAGCGTAGTATATTTTAATCATCATGGTATTATGATAACCCTGTATGAACTTATAAGCAAGCAAAATTTATGTAATTCGTACACAGGAACGCCGCGGCTATACTTTCCCGCGGTGTTCACAGTCTACAAAAATTTAGGGCATGGGGCTTCCGGTGGGAGCAGGACTTAAAAGCATGTCATCCTCCAGCATATTGTTTTTATCAGAAGCAGAGCCCTTGTTATCTTCCTTCTGTTCCTTGTCTTCAAGCATGCCGTTTTCATCCTCTACAACTCCGTTTTCCATATCAGGGGTTGGTATGGGACTAATGTCGGGAGTCATTATCGGTGACGGTGTAGCTTTCGTACTATCTACTTTGCCGTCATTACAGCTGCATCCGCAAAGCATTGAACCAAGCAGAAGAAAAGAAGCAATTAAAGCAACGAATTTTTTCACTTTTAACCCTCCTTATATTTTGCGACTTTAGTATTTGAAGTTTTTATTTTTTTATGTAAAAAATAAAAGAGATTTTTTAATTTGTTGCCATAGCTGAAAATGTATGATAAAATTAAAAATATGGAAATTTTAAAGAAAAATCAATTATATACAGCTGATATTGAAGCATATTCAGCTGAGGGCTTTGGTGTTTGCAGAATTACAGGACGTGCTGTTTTTGTTCCCAAAACTATAAAAGGGGAAAAATGTGAAGTAAAAATTGTAAAAAGCACAAAAACAGCAGTTTATGCCCGCTCTGAACGCATACTGTCCCCTTCCCCATATCGCTTGCTGGCAGAGTGTCCCTATTTTGGAAAGTGCGGCGGTTGTGACACTATGCACATGAGCTATGAGGAAGAGCTTCGCTTTAAACTGGATAAAGTGAATTCCGCCTTAAAACACATCGGACGACAAAGCTTAGAGGCAGAAAACATTATTGCAAGCGACAGCATTTATAACTACCGTAATAAGGGTATTTTTGCTGTAGCTCAGACTGACGCGGGTCCATCATTTGGCTTTTACCGTGAGCGGAGTCATGAGCTTATAGAAATTGACAGCTGTCTTATACAAAAAGAGCTGAGTTTAAGAGCTGCAAAAGCCGTTACGGAATTTATGAAGCTTAATAAGTTAGCAGCATACGATGAGAAAACCGGAAAAGGAACGGTGCGCCATGTATTCTGCAGACAGGCTGTAAATGAGAAAGGTGCTGTGCTGTGTATAGTCTCTAATTCAGGCTTTGGAGTTAAAACTCAGGCACTTGCAGATTTTCTGAGAGAACGCTGCCCGGAGTTAACCGGTATTGTACTAAATATAAACAAAAGCCGCGGAAATTCAATTTTATCAGGGAACTTTTATACACTATGGGGTGAAAACGATATTTGTGACAGCTTATTGGGGATTAAATTTAGAATTTCACCTCAGGCATTTTTTCAGATAAATCCTCCTCAGGCAGAAAAGCTGTACAAAAAGGCAATAGATTATGCGGCACTCTCACCTGACAGTCTTGCATTAGACCTGTATTGCGGCGCTGGAACAATAAGCCTATGTATGGCTAAAAAAGCAGGTAAAGTAATAGGCGCTGAAATTATTCCGGAGGCTGTAAATAATGCTGCTGAAAATGCTAAGCTAAACGGCATAGAAAATGTGGAATTTATATGTGCAGATGCAGGCGAGGCGGCAAAATCCTTTTCTGACAGAGGTCTAAAACCTGATGTTATAATGGTTGACCCGCCGAGAAAGGGCATGTACCATGAGGCGATAGAGTCAGTTGCCTTAATGTCTCCTGATAGAGTGGTCTACATTTCCTGTAATCCGGCAACGCTTGCAAGAGATATTTTGCGTTTTAATGATTATGGATACATTTTAAGAAAAGTGACAGCTGTTGACATGTTCCCCAGAACAGCGCATGTGGAGTGCGTAGCATTGATGTCAAGGGGTGACAGTGCACTGTCTGAAAAAGTGTAGAAAGCAAGGGATTTTCGAGAGTTGAGCTGCTTGAATCACAGTTTCAACTCTCATATTTTTTATAAAACTGACGTGGAATTTACATAGTATCCAAAAGCTTGAGAAGCAGATATTTCTGCTATTTCTTAAGATTAGCTACGTCTGAAAAAAGCAATTGGTGTTTTATAATCCGAAGGATTTTGAGACATGTCTCACCGATAGACTCGTGAGTTTATAATTTATTAATAATATGCTCTGTGCCAGTTAAGTCTCATTGTTTACAATGAACTAATACAGTAAATAGCTATGCGACAGCGAACACGAAGAAACAGCTCTGAAAAATGAGGGGAATTAGAAGAGAGGTGCCATAGATGGCAAAAAATAAAAGAAAGCAGATGACAATGAAACAGAGACTGTTTTACTCCAATCTTCTCATGGTCATTCTGCCTATAATTTCCATTGTTGTGATTCTGGGCATTTTTATTCTGTTTGCACGGAACTTTATTCTGACGGACTGGAAGCATCTGGAAAAATCAACGGCTTCGTTCACTGAAATTCAGCAGTTTGTAGAGTCAACACCTCTTTCTGAAATCGGTAATGATCAGAGTTCCATAAATTATTTTCTGGATGAATGCGGCAGACTTGGATATGAAGTTTCCGTATTCCTTGACGGAACAGAATGGTTTGGAAATATGGATGAGGAAGAACTGAGTTATTTTTCAGATTACCTGAAAAGTGAAATTAATCCTGCCCCTGGACAGGCTCTTTGGATACAGCAGTTTTTCACCAACATTCTTATAGAGAAAATTAATTCTGACGATTTAATTCTGACAGTAGTAGCCGAGAGCACAGATGAATGGCTGTTAGGGAAAGTGACTCCCCTTTCACTTTTGGAAATTCTGGCCGTAGGGTGTTTAATGGTAGCCGCTATTATTATGGCTGTAATTTTAATCAGCCTTTTTCTGGCAAGACGGATTATAAATAAAATTACACTGCCGCTGGATGCTCTGTGTGAAGGTGCAGAGCGGGTAAGCAGCGGAAATCTTGAGCAAGACATTCCCTGCGATGGAACAGTGGAAATGGGGAAAGTCTGCCATTCCTTTAATGAAATGCAGCATCAGCTCCGTGCCAATCTGGAAAAGAACAGACGGTACGAACAGGCTAAAAATGAGATGCTGGCAGGGATTTCCCATGATCTGCGCACACCCCTCACTTCCATTAAAAGCTATGTTAAGGGGGTTCTGGACGGTGTGGCTCGGACTCCGGAAAAACAGGAAAACTATTTGAAAGTGGCTTACCGAAAAGCAGGAGAAATGGAAGGCCTGATTGAGCAGCTGTTTTTATTATCCAAATTGGAGACGGAAAGCTTTCCCTTCCGGTTTGAGGAATATCCCATTCGCTCATATTTAGAGAAATGGTTAGAAAGTGTGGAACTTGAAATTTCAAAAAATAATGCTACCGTAGATTTTGAAAGTAACTGCACTAGGGAAACCGTATTGCTGGATGCCGAACAAATGAGGCGGGTGTTCAACAATATTGTATCAAACAGTCTGAAATATAACAAAGAAAGAAATCTCCATATTACTGTTCAGCTGTTTCGGGAGGAAAGCCATGTTAAAATCCTATTTCAGGATGACGGAATCGGTGTGTCCGATGCACAGGCGGAACGGATGTTTGACAGCTTTTACCGTGGAGATGAATCCCGAACAAATCCGACGGAGGGAAGCGGACTGGGCCTTTCCATAGCAAAAAGGATTGTTACGGCTCATCACGGAACAATTGGGGTGAAAAATTATAATGGGCTGACCATTATAATCACATTACCGATAGAAAGCGAGGATAACCAATGAAAAAAATCCTGATCGTAGAAGACGAAATGGAGATTGCGGAAATAGAAAGAGATTATCTGGAAATCAGCGGTATGTCGGCAGACATCATTACGGACGGAGCAGAGGCCCTTGCAGCGCTTTACGAAAAAAACTATGATCTTGTCCTGCTGGATGTTATGCTGCCGGGAAAGAGTGGTTATGAAATTTGCCGGGAAATACGGGACAGTATTAAAATTCCTATCCTTATGGTTACGGCAAAGACAGAACCGTTGGATCGTGTGCGTGGGCTTGGACTTGGAGCTGATGATTATATCATAAAACCCTTTGACCCCGCAGAACTGGTCGCAAGGGTAAAAGCTCATCTGGCGCAGTTTGAGCGGCTTACTGCTGTGTCGGTGGCAGGAGCTGCAAAGGGAGCGGATGAGGAAATTCTGGTGTACGGAGATCTGAAAATTCTCCCTCAGGCATACAAGGCATATAAAAACGGACAGGAGTTAAAGTTTGCAACCAGAGAATTTGAACTTCTGTTATTCTTTGCAAAAAATCCCAATATTGTTTTTACTAAGGAAAGATTATTTGAAGAGGTGTGGGGCTATGAGTATATAAGCGATGCCTCAACCGTAACAGTACATATCAACCGTATTCGTGAAAAAATTGAAAACGACCCGAAAAACCCACAGTTTATTGAAACTGTCTGGGGTGCAGGGTATCGATTCAACAGAATTCAGAAACATGAAAACAAATGAAAAGTGAAGAGATTAGGGGTGGAAAGAAAAATACAGGCAGTTTATGCCATGATTTGATAGTATTTGCAGGTTATGCAACAGTGCTTTTAAAGTGAAGAAAAATTACATTTACTTAGATTTTTGCTTAAAAACAGAATATCAGGCAAAATCTGCCACTGTGGGTACTCTGGATTTTGCCTGAATTTTGGGGTTTAATCCGAGGTAGGGTTACTTGATAATATAGGAAATAAAGAAAAACAAACTGAAAACTATAAGACGAAAGAAAAAAAGAATTATGAAAATATTAATTACAACAGACTGGTATCTCCCTGCGGTAAATGGAGTGGTTACTTCTGTTCTTAATCTTAAAAAACAATTATCAGCTTTAGGTAATGAAGTGCGGGTTCTCACTCTTTCAAATGATATACATTCCTATGTAAAGGAAGATGTGACTTATATTGGTTCGGTAAGTGCCGAACGAATATATCCCGGCGCCAGGGTGCGCAGCCATGTTGCAGGAAAGGCTGTGCAGGAACTTATTGAATGGAGGCCGGATATAGTACACTCACAATGTGAATTCAGTACATTTCACTTTGCAAAAAAGATTGCCGGAGCCTGCAATGCCCTATTAATACACACATACCATACTGTTTATGAAAATTACACCCATTATTTTTCTCTAAACCGCCGATTGGGACGGTGGGTGGTTAAAGAATTCTCCCGGAAGATACTGGATAATACAGATTTAGTTATTGCTCCTACAGAAAAAGTTAGGAAGCTTCTGTATGAATATGAAATATCCAGTCCGGTTAGCGTTATTCCGACAGGGATTGACCTTACCAGATTTCAGGCAGCTCCTGATCCAAACTGGCTGAATAAGCAAAAAAATCGTTTAGGTATACCGACCGAAAACAAAATTTTAATATATGTGGGACGGCTTGCAAAGGAAAAGAATATTGAGGAGTTGTTTGAATGCCGCAGTATGCTTTCTCAGAAATGCAACATACCGGTTACGCTGCTGCTGGTCGGAGACGGACCATGGCGGACGGAACTGGAAAATCTTGCTGAAAAATTAAACTTAAAGCCGGGAAAGGATATTGTTTTTACCGGAATGATTCCAGCGGAAGAGGTTGCTGCATATTATCATTTGGGAGATATTTTTGTCAGCGCTTCAACAAGCGAAACGCAGGGGCTGACTTATGTGGAAGCATTAGCTTCAGGACTGCCTACACTTTGCCATGAAGATGCCTGCCTGAATGACGTAGTATCAGATGGTGTGAATGGCTGGCAGTATCGTACAGTTTCAGAATTTACCGAATATGCCGAAGCTGTACTGAGTGACACAGAGCTGCTTCATAGGTTTGCCAGTAATGCAGCCCATTCAGCAGAAAAATTTTCTACCGCTAAATTTGCAGACGGAATGTTATCCCAATACTCTGCCGCACTGTCAGCCAGAAGCAGGGCTAACACTGCTGCGGGTAGGAAAGCATAAAGCAATTAAAATGCTCTATTGATTTCCCTCCCCTGCTGCATCGGATGACTATTTCTGCCCTCCGACAGGGATAAAAGAACCTGAATAAGGAAATTATTCGCTTATTATTTTGCTGTTTAAACCTTTTCCCATCACACTATAGGGTGTTATTCTTTTAAAGACAGGAAAAAACACTGGGAACTGTGGGCAGGAAGTATTACTCCGCGGAATACCTGTTCCCAAGTGGAATATTCCGTTTTATACAGATTGGCTTACAGATTAAGTAAATGTTTATAAGGCTGACAGTTTTTCTGACTTTCAGAGGTTTTTGAGGAGTATGCTTTACCGAAAGCTCCGCTCATTATCAGCTGAGGCCCGAGAAGCCCCGAAGAGCGAAGTCTGCCCGTATTTTAGAATAGATCTTGGAGTTATATGCAAAGGTAAATTGTTTATGTTCTTTTAAGCTTTTTCTATGGGGGAGTTTATGTGCAGCTGTTATACTCAAACCATAAAGAAGGTAAGGAGGATTTCTTATGAAAGGTTTATGTAATTTTTTTAGCCGGTTAGACAGCAAGAAGTGGATTTTACGCTGCTTGTGTATCGGAATCTGTGTCTTGATTTTGGGTGGAGCGGGAATTCTTCTCTCCGCAAACGGAGAATGGGGTAATATTCGAGCTGCAGCAGAAACCAGTCAAGCCGAAAAATATCAGGCATGGGAGCAGTATTTTAATGAATACTCAAGCGAAAATTATGATGAAGATGTGGTGCTGTATTATTTAAGTAATGCTGAGGAATATGATGATTGGGAAATTGAGGATTTATTTTATGCTCTTCCCACAGTAACTAAAGTTTTGACCGTAATTACAGGCATAGCTCTAGTAATTCTTGGTATCTGCTACTGGCTTCTCGTGGCACTGTGGCTGTATCAGGCATCCGGACGGGTAGGAATGAATCAGGTTTTCTGGGGAATTTTGGGATTGGCAGGAAACGTTCTTGCTGTGGTAGTATTTTTAATATTGCGCAACAGGAAGACATATTGCCCGAACTGCAAAACATGGCAGGATGATGCAGCATTCTGCAGGGAATGCGGTGCAGTAATACACCCGGTTTGTAATAAATGCGGCTGCGTTCTAAACGGTCGTGATCGTTTCTGCCCTGATTGCGGAGAAAAAATTTCAGACAAGGAATAAAACATTTTCTGAGAAATAGAAATCAGGATATAAATAAAAGCAAGGGAATAGCAGCTTTGTCAAAGGTCAATCCGCTTTATGTGGATTGACCTTTGACTGTAGAAAAACCTGCTCTGGTAATTAAGCCAGAGCAGGTTTTTTTACGGTCTATTATATATTTTATAAATGAGAAGAAAAAATTAGGCAGTTCATAAGAAGTGTCAAAAAATGTTGTTTTTATATCCCCCCCACGGGCTTGTTGAGAATAAGCATTTTTGGTATAGTCACAGTAGTTAAACAACGAAAACACTAAAAGGAGCTTTGTGACATGAAAAAATCGCTGAAAATTACTTCTTTGCTTCTGGCTTTTATCATGTGCCTGAGCATAGCGGCATGCGGTAAAACAGAATCACCCGTTACCGAAACACCGGGTACAGACTCCCCCACTGCTGAACAGGGAGAAACGGAAAAATCTTCAGAGCCGTTAAAAAAAGACACTTTAGTATACGGCAGCGGCGATTACACCCGCATAAATCCTGCCCTGGATGAGCACGGAGAAATAAACGTTCTTATTTTTGACGGACTTACAGACCACGACGGTGACGGCAAAATCATTCCCCGCCTTGCGGAAAAGTGGGAGCTTGAGCAAGAAACCAATACCTACACATTTCATCTGCGTAAAGATGTAAAGTGGCATGACGGTGAACCCTTTACAGCCGAGGACGTTGCATTTACCTACGGCATTATAATGGATCCTGATAACGGCTCGGAGAATGCCCCTAACTACGAGGACGTAGAAGAGATTAACGTTATAGATGATTATACAATTGCCTTTAGGCTTGCTGCACCGAATTCTGCATTTCTCGATTACATGACCATGTCCATACTTCCCAAGCACTTGCTTGAGGGTGAGGACGTTCAGGAGAGCGATTATTTCCGCAATCCGGTGGGTACCGGCCCTTATAAGCTGGATGAATGGGATGCAGGACAGGCAATAGTTTTAAAGAGAAATGAAGATTATTTTGCGGGAGTGGCTAATATTCCCAATATCATATTTAAAATAGTGCCTGATTACACCGTTAGAGCGCTTCAGCTCCAGACAGGAGAGCTTGATCTGGCTCAGGTAACCCCAAAAGATTCTGTTTCATTTGAGAATGATGAAAAGCACTCGGTTTACGATATGACAACCGCAGATTACAGAGGAATCCTTTATAACTTTAGAAATCCTTTCTGGCAAAAAAATGCGGACATAATTCCGGCAATATCCTTTGCCATAGATAAGCAGGCAATATTGGATGCGGTAATTCTGGGAAAAGGAGTTGTGGGTTACAGCCCTATACAGAGAAACCAATTCAACTGCGAGGATGTAGAGCATTACGACTATAATCCGGAAAAGGCAGTGGAAATTCTCGAAAATGCAGGCTGTGAGAAGGACAGCGAAGGCTTCTGGTGCAGAGACGGAGAGCGTTTGTCATTTACAATAAATGCCCAGACAACAGATCAGGTGAGAATAGACATGGCTCAGATTGCAGTTCAGCAGCTGCGTGAAATCGGCCTTGATGTAAATGCCGCTGTTCCACCGGAGGGAATTGACTGGGGCGGTCAGGAGTGCTGTATAATAGGTTGGGGCTCTCCTTTTGATGCCGATGACCACACTTACAAAGTGTTCGGAACTGACAAGGGCGCTAACTATTCAGGATACTCAAATGATCTTGTAGATAAATATTTGACCGAGGCAAGACAGACTGACGATCCGGAAAAAAGGGCTGAAGCTTATGCCAATTTCCAGAAAGTGCTGGCAGAAAATCCTGCATATACTTTCTTCTGCTATATTGACGCTATTTATGTAGCAGATAAAAACCTGAAAGGTATTGATACTAATACCGTTCTGGGACACCACGGAGTAGGTATTTTCTGGAATGTCTGCGACTGGACATTTTAATTAACGCTAATTTTATACGCAATGCCGGGGAAGCTTTTCTCTTCCCCGGCAAATTGAAAATTAAGGAGCTGTCAGCAGCTCCATATTGTGCTGTTTAGAGGTATAAAAATATGGGAAACATTCTGGAAATAAAAAACCTGAGTGTAAGCATTGAAGGGTCCGGCGGAAAGGTGCAGGCTGTTCGTGATGTGAGCCTCAGTCTGCGGGAGGGCGAGGTACTGGCAATCGTAGGAGAATCCGGCTGCGGTAAAAGTATGCTGTGTAAAAGTATAATGCACCTTTTGCCGAAAAGTGCCGGAATTGAGAGCGGGAGCATAATTGTAAACGGTATGGATATAAGCCATTATACAGAAAGAGAAATGCGAAAGCTCCGTGGTAAGCTTTTTTCTATGATATTTCAGGACCCAATGACTGTACTTGACCCGACAATGACTGTGGGTGCACAAATAGAGGAGGCTGTTATTCACAGCAACAGAAAACTCAGCCGCACTCAGCGGCACCGTAGGGTAATTGAGCTTATGGAGCTTGTGGGCATTGAGCGTGCAGAGGAAAGATATAAGTTGTACCCATATAATTTTTCAGGCGGAATGAGGCAGCGAAGCGTTATGGCAATGGCACTTGCCGGAAATCCCCGCATACTTCTTGCTGATGAACCAACTACCGCTCTTGATGTCACTATTCAAGCACAGATAATTGACCTGCTCAGAGACATTCAGCAAAAACTTAATACAGCCACTATCTTAGTTTCTCATGATTTAGGGGTTGTAGCAAGAGCCGCCGACAGAGTTGCTATAATGTACGCAGGTAAAATAGTGGAAATTGGTACAGCGGAAGAAATCTACTACGATCCAAGGCATCCGTATACCTGGGGACTTATGCGCTCGCTGCCTGCTTTTTCCAAAGGACAGGACAAGCTTAACACCATACCGGGTATGCCGCCGACTCTGATTGATCCTCCAAAGGGTGACTCTTTTGCATGCAGAAATCAATATGCTCTGGCCATTGACTATGAAGAAGCACCACCGATGTTTAAGGTATCAGATACCCATTATGCGGCAACATGGCTCTTAGATCCTCGAGCACCTAAAATTGAAAGACCGGTAGGAGGTAGACTGAATGGCAGTGTCCTTACTTAAAGTAGAAAACCTAAGCCACAGTTTTAAGCTCACTAAAAAGCTTTCCATTATGGCAGTGAAAAATGTTAGCTTCGATATACGCCATGGGGAAATTTTAGGTCTTGTGGGAGAATCAGGCTCAGGCAAATCAACCATAGCAAGATGCGTAATGAACATATATAAGAATCAGGCAGGCAGAATAATTTTTGACGGTATAGACTGCACTGATAAGGCGGAATTTAAAGCCGGCAAAAAGAAGTTACAGAGAGAGCGGCAGCTGATTTTTCAGGACAATGCCTCAAGTCTTAACCAGAGAATGAAGGTATGCGACATCATTGCTGAGCCAATGCGTATACACCATATTAAACCAAAGCATGGAACTTACTTGGATGAGGCCGCTTTCCAGCTTAAATATGTTGGTATGGACGAAAGCTATCTAAATAAGTATCCGTCTGAGCTGTCAGGCGGTCAGAGACAACGTGTTGCTATTGCAAGAGCTGTATCCATGGAGCCTAAGCTTCTTGTGGCTGACGAGCCTATAGCCTCATTAGATGTATCAATTCAGGCACAGATAATAAATCTATTTAAGCATCTGCGGGCTGAACACGGATTTTCAATTCTGTTTATTGCTCATGACCTTTCTATGGTTCGATACCTTTGCGATCGGGTCGGAGTAATGTACAGAGGTAATCTTGTGGAGCTGGCAGCTACTGAAGAATTATATTTAAATCCTCTCCATCCATATACAAAGGCACTTATGTCCGCAATTCCGATACCTGACCCGATTTTGGAGAAAAGCAGAAAGAGGATTGATTTTGATAATATTAGTTATTCGCCCTCAGGTAAATTTACAGAAGTATTACCGGGTCATTTTGTATTAAATTAGGAGGGAGAGCATGAATTATAAGAAAAGCAAATTACTGTATTACGGCTCTAAACTGTTGATATTTATTGTAAGTGTTTTTGTACTTTCCCTGCTGGTTTTCTATGTGTCCAGACTTGCACCCGGCGATCCCCTGCTCTCCTACTACGGCGAGAGAGTAGAAAAAATGAGTGTTGAAGAAAAAAATATTGCACGGGAAAAACTTGGCCTTAATGAACCTATCTACATTCAGTACGGCAAGTGGCTCAAAGGTGCCGTTCAGGGTGACTTCGGCATATCTTACAAATATAAGCAGGATGTTTTGGAGGTTATCTCTCAAAGGGCTTTAAACACTTTAATACTGGGCGGAATAGGATACATACTTATTTTTCTTGGAGCTCTTGCCCTTGGAATTATATGTGCGTGGAATGAGGACAAATGGATAGATAAGCTCCTATGCAAGCTGGGAACTTTTTCCTGTTGTATACCTGAGTTCTGGTATTCCCTGCTGCTTATTCTCATTTTCTGTGTCAGTCTCCGCTGGCTTCCAAGCAGCGGTGCTTATTCAATAGGAAAATCCGGCGACATTGGCGACAGAATTTTGCATTTGATTTTGCCTATGGCTGTGGTATTGCTAAATCATCCATGGTATTACGGATATATGGTCAGAAATAAACTTTTGGATGAAACGCGGGCTGATTATGTTCTGCTCGGTAAATCAAAGGGTCAAAGCAAGGCAAAAATTATGTTTGCGCACTGCCTGAGAAATATTATGCCTTCATACATAAGCCTTATGGCCATTTCAGTTCCCCATGTTATAGGAGGAACATATATTGCAGAAACTGTTTTTGCTTATCCCGGCTTGGGCACATTATCATATGAAAGCGCAAAGTTTGCTGATTATAACATGCTTATGGTGCTGTGCATCATGACTGGAATAGTGGTAATATTTTTTAATATGATAGGGCAAATAATAAATGAGCGCATTGACCCCAGAATTCGCGGAATGGAAAGCCTTGAAGGTTTGGAGGTTAGCGAGTCATGAGTGATAATGAACTCTTCAGTATAGTAGGTATAAGAGAAAACGAAAAAACAGCAGTTTCAGAAAATAAACGCAAAGAGTCATTCCCTATTATATCTGTAATTGTTTTAAGCGTATTATGCCTGCTGTGTCTTTTTGCCGGGCTTATAAGTACAAAAGACCCTTCATATCTTGATTTATTAAACTATAATAAACCTCCGAACTCTGAATTTTTATTCGGTACAGATACTTTAGGCAGAGATATTTTCTCATGCATCTGGCATGGAGGCAGAATATCTATATTTATAGGCTTTTTTGCAACTGCTATTTCCACGTTTATTGCCATAGTATACGGTTCAATAAGCGGCATGGCACCTAAATGGCTGGATGGAATTTTAATGCGATTTACGGAAATATTGCTCAGTGTTCCCGAACTTTTGCTTATTATTTTTATTCAGGCTATTTTAGGCCCTGCAAATGTGCTATCAATATCCGTAGTGATTGGGCTCACAAGCTGGTGCGGCATAGCAAAAGTTGTGCGAACTGAGGTCAGGCAGCTCAGGGAAGCTGAATATGTTTTGGCTTCACGCTCCATGGGCGGCGGATTTTTTCATCTTATGAGTCAGCACTTAGCCCCAAATTTTGTATCTTCTATTATGTTCATGGTGGTTATGAATATAAGAGGTGCCATTGTCGCAGAGTCAACCCTTAGTTTTATGGGTATGGGTCTGCCCCTCAATATAGTTTCATGGGGAAGTATGCTGTCTCTGGCGGAAAAAGCGCTTATGACAAAGTCATGGTGGATAATACTTATTCCCGGGGCATTTCTTGTTTGTCTGCTTATGTGCGTTACAAATATAGGAAACTATCTGCGAAAAAGTGTTAACCGTGGAGAGAGCTATTTATAAATACTTTTAGTTTAAAACTAAAGCTATAATACTTGTTTTGCCGTAGCTTAAAGGGTATGACCGTTCAGGCCATACCCTTTATTTCATTGCGGATACTCGTATTCAAAAGCTGCACAGTCAGTTTCAAACTTAAATGCGGTTTTCCCATCTATTTGGAAATGATAGGAGGCCCGGCAAATGACGTGCTCGTGAATTGTTCTGACCATATCTCCATCCACAGGAGCCAGCAGAGGTTTTCCGTTTTGCTCCATAAGTTTGGCAGAAAGCGTCCATGTCCCCTGCCTGACAGTAATTTCACCTGATTGAATTTTAAGAACCTTAGCACCTAAATAAGTAGCAATTCTATATTCTTTACCCTGCCACATTATAACAGCAATTATACCGGTAAAACGAAACGGGTAAACCGGTATCTCGGCGACAGAGAGCACAAGGGAACCCTGCGGAAAAAAGCACTGGGTCCATGCGTAGTGTTTTGGAAAAGATCTTCCCCGATCTCCCTCTGTATAACCCACAGCGTTCTTAAAATGAAACACATTTTCGTTAATCCTTAAATTGCCGGTGACTGCATGTTTCATGCTTTTAATAATGTGGCGGCATTCCATAAAGGGAACATAACGAAACGGTCCCATAATATCATATTTAATCGGAGTAAGGGGCCCGAAATGAAGATTCCCGTCAGCTGTTAAATTTTCGGATTTTATATCAAGATGGAGACCGTTATCCCAAAAACGGTTTGTGCCTATTTGAATTTGGGGTCTTTGCTGTATAAGCGATTCATAGGGAAACAATACATTCCATGAGTTATCTTTGGTAATAATCTGAATTGAGCAGAACTCTTTTTGACCGTTTTTGTGATATGCTGGAATTATTGCCAAAGTATCAGTGTCAGATTGAATGCGGTAATACCAACCGCCGAAGACTGAACGCATTTAATTCTCTCCTTTGTTTTTGTATATTATTCCCTTTTTCGATGTAACTTTATACACCGTTAGAACATATAGAAAAAATGTACCGTTATGAGCAATAACCTGTTACTAAGCACAGTAGGAAGAATTCTTTTATATTCTGAGTATAAAAAAACATAGAGCTTCCAAACGGAAACTCTATGTTCAATGCCGTGCCGGTTTATACGGCACATTTTATTTCATTGTTCCAATTACTTTACGGTAACAGAAGTGGTGTGGAGCTGAGGTCCTTCATACCAGTACATGAAGCCCTCAACGTCAATGGTGTCACCAACCTTCAGATTTTTGACAGCATTGTAGACCTCAGAATCCTTATCGCAGAGGTAGGACTCTACAACAAAGGTAACAGTCTTGTCGCCAAGAGTTACGTCAAAGTACAGATCGTCTCCGTCAGTGCCGGAACCGTCGTAGTTGTAAGTGAAGGCAGCGCCCTCACCCTTGTCAGCAACGGTGAGACCCTTGAATGAAACGAACTGGTTCTGGTACTTAACCAGATCATCAGAACCAAAGCTCTCAGTCATATCAACAGGCTCAGCAACATAGTTGCCGTCAATGATTTCAAAGGTAGAATCAATGATCTCAATTTCGCCGGACCATTCAGCCTTGAAACCGGTTGCTCTGATTTTGGTACCAACTGCAAGCTTGTCGTAGTCTTCCTTGGAGCATGCAGCATTGTAAAGGAAGTATGCACCATCCTCATTCTGGGTGTAGAGAGTAGCAACACCCTTGCCATCCTTTTCCCACCAGCCCTGCTTTGCCTGAACGTAGGTCTCAACAGTGACTTCGGTGTCAAGCTCGGCTGCTGTAAACTCGTCGTAGCTCATAACGGTAGCTTCTGCAGGCTCCTCAGCAGGAGTCTCAGCAGGTGCTTCTGCGGGCTCTTCAGCAGGAGTCTCAGCGGGAGTTTCAGCGGGAGTTTCAGCGGGGGTCTCAGCAGGCTGCTCGGGAGCCTTGTCCTCACCGCAGCCGATGAGAGCAAAGACGAGAAGCATGGACATGAGAATCATTGCAAGTTTCTTCAGATTTTTCATTTTCAATCTCCTTTTCTTTTGCTAAGGAAAATTGCTTTTCCTTTGCCTGTAATAGTTTACTCATGTGGATAGCATAAATCAATAACAAATTGAAAACAATTAAATTTTTAGTGCTTTTTCCCGTTTCTAATCTGCAAAATAATATATATTGCTATTAAAACCCAGGCTAAAGCAATAGAGAGCAGCAAAATCACCGCTGTTATAGGCAAAGGCCCTAAATCCTTTTTGCCATTTTCGTCACTTATTTTTTGATCCAGTCTGTAAAGACTTTTAACATCCTTAAAAAGTTCGTCCATGTATTTGTCGTCTACTGTCTCTTTTCGCCTCTCTGATTTAACTGTATTTTCAATTAACTGTCCCGCCGCATCTCGAAGTGAAGCTGAACCGTTAAATACCGGAGTCACAAAGGTATTTTCAATATTGTCCAGCATAAGCAGAGATGCTTTAATTTTCACATCGTAATGCTCCATGTTGTCCTCCCCTGCTCTGCTTAAATAATCCTTATATTCCTCGGAATTTTGAGCTTTAGCAGTAACGGGAATATAGCCCTCAGTCTCAGAATAAGCTGTCTGCACCTCGTTTGTTAGCAAATATTGTGCAAAAAGCCATGAGGCCAGAACTTCCTGACTGTCATCTTTATTGAAAATACATATAGACGGCCCCTGAGAAATCATCTTAGGATTTTCAGGATCAAACTGAGGCAGAGGTAATACCACAGTCTCAAAATCAACCAGCTTATCTTCGCTTATGTCTATCAGCGGAGCATCTGAGCCCATCCATGTAGCGCCGGCAGTTGAATCAACGGCAAAAATGCACTGTCCGGCATTAAGAAAGTTACCGGGATAACTGGAAATTTTAAATGTAGAGAAGGCACGGCTTTTACTATGTTCGGCGATTTCAAATAACAATTCCTTAGTAGTGTCATTAAAAAGAAGTATATCTCCTTCTTCGTTTGAGTAACCTGCCTCTCTCTGCCGGAGCATTTGTATCATCATATTATCGGTAGACTTATAAATGAAAGGAATGAGCACATTCTGACCGTTTACAACGAAATTTCCATCACTGTCTTTCTTCATTGCGGACTCTGAGACTTCCCAGACAAAGTCCCATGTGAGAACATCCGGCAGAGTATACCCTAACTTTTCAACCATATCTTTATTTACATAGCAGGCTTCCGTTGAACGCATGAATGGTAAAGCATAGGTTTTCCCCTGAATTATGCCCTCGTTTAAGAATTTAGGAACTATTTCCTCTTTTTTTACTCCCTCAAAGCGGAGCTTTGAGCCGCCAAGACCGTAGTTTTCATCCGTAAACAGCCCGTCTAAAGGAACGACAATATTTGAGCCGCTGAGATAGGTGGCAATATGGTCAGGATAGCTTATGCAGACATTCGGGGTAGTATTGGTTGATATATTGGTTATTACATCGTTGTAAATATCGCCGTACTTTGTATAAAGGCGGAGATTTACACGGATGTTTGGATAAAGACTTTCAAAATTCTGTATTGTTTTCTCATAAATATCAGTCTGAGTTTTATTTGTGTCATTTTTTGCCCAAAAAGTAATTTCATAATTTCTGCTTTCGTCAAATTCTTCCGGCAATGTAAATTCCGGAATGCCCTTTGAACCGTGACATCCGCTTAAAATTACAGACAGCAGAAGCAGTATCGCAGAAAGCAGGCAAAATTTATTTCTCATCCTTTGTTGCCTCCTCTCGATACGCCCTCCATAATTTTATTTCGGAAAATCAGAAACAAAATTACAAGCGGTACTGAGATAACAACAACTGCCGCCATCATTGCCGGTATATTTTCACGTCCAAATCCGTTTTCTCTTATCTCCTGAATTCCGTTAGAAACCAGATAATGGCTTTGCTCATCTGTTATAAGTCTGGGCCATACATAGGAATTCCAGCATTCGATAATTTTCAGAATACAGACGGTTATGATAGTGGGTTTGCATATAGGTATCATAACTTTAAAAAGATATTTAAGGTCTGACGTTCCGTCAATCTTTGCTGCGTAATACAGAGTATCCGGAACCTGTGAGAAGTTTTCTTTCAGAAGATAGATGTAAAATATAGAACTAACCGAAGGTAAAATAAGTCCCGTAAAAGTGTTTCTCAGGTTCCAATTAGTAATGGTTGTAAAGTTTGTAATGACTACAAGCTCAGTGGGTATCATCATAAGGGCCAGAAAAAGAGTAAAAACAAAATTCTTCCCCTTAAATTCAAGGCGGGCAAAGGCATAAGCTGCCAAGGTTATGACCACTATCATAATTGCGGTAGTTGCAAGAGCAAAAATAAGTGTATTTAAAAGATATTTTCCAAGAGGCACTGCGTTAAATGCATCAATATAGTTTTGAAGCGTGGGAGAGGCAGAGTAGAATTTCGGCACATACTCAGAGTTATACTCGCTGTAACTCTTTATGGAAGTAAGTATCATCCAGAAAAAAGGAAAAAGAACCATTATTGCCCAAACTGTAAGGAGAGTATAAAGTATTATATTCTTAATTACTTTTCGATTCTCAGCTTTCCTGCGTATATCAGTATAATTCACAGCTTTTGTATTATCCAATTTCTTGCCCCCTCCTTTCAGTAATGGGTATGTTTCCGGCTTACCAGAAGGTTTATTACAGTTATGGTAAGCACAATGGCAAAAAG
>JAHHRS010000027.1 GCA_020025675.1 Oscillospiraceae bacterium | reverse complement strand
TAAAAAAATGCGGAAGCCGTAAAGACTTCCGCAATGTAAATACTGAGAAATAATTATCTCTTGGAGAACTGAGGAGCACGACGTGCGGCTTTGAGACCGTACTTTTTACGCTCTTTCATTCTGGGGTCACGAGTCAGGAAACCTGCAGACTTGAGAGCAGCACGGTAGCTGTCATCAAGGAGAAGCAGGGCACGGGCTACACCGTGACGAACAGCACCTGCCTGACCGGAAACACCGCCGCCGGTAACGGTGGCTTCGATGTCAACCTTGCCCAGGGTGTTGGTGCAGACCAGAGGCTGACGAACGATGAGCTTCAGGGTATCAAGACCGAAGTAATCATCAATATCACGTCCGTTAATGGTGATGGCGCCGGTTCCGTTGGGAATGAGGTGAACACGGGCCACGGAGGACTTTCTGCGTCCGGTGCCGTACATATAGGGCTTTTTGCACTTATAAGTTGCCATTATTCTTTACCTCCTTAGCAATCCCAAACTTCGGGCTTCTGTGCAGCATGATTGTGCTCGGGGCCTGCAAAAACTTTCAGGCGGTTGAGCTGCCACTTTGCAATAGTGTTCTTCTGAAGCATACCACGGACAGCAACCTTCACAGCAAGCTCAGGCTTTGTAGCCATGAGGCGCTTGTACTGAGTCTCTTTCAGACCGCCGGGGTGGCCGGAGTGTGTGCGATAGTACTTCTGCTCCAGCTTTTTGCCGGTCAGAACAGCATCCTTTGCGTTGATAACGATAACGTAGTCGCCGCAGT
The DNA here is from genome assembly GCA_020025675.1 of Oscillospiraceae bacterium. Lineage (GTDB taxonomy): Bacteria > Bacillota > Clostridia > Oscillospirales > Oscillospiraceae > Limivicinus. The sequence continues at coordinate 25,576 of JAHHRS010000027.1, read as the reverse complement.
CAACGTTGGGAGTAAAATCGGTTTTAAGTTTACCGCGAAGAAGGTCGGCGGCAGCAGCAGCGGTCTTGCCCAGGGGCTTGCCTGCTGCATCGATGACGTACCATTTACGCTCGACGGTCTCCTTGGTTACCATAGTAGTAGACATAGGGATCTCTCCTCCATATAGAATTAAATGTTTTGACAATTAAGGCGCATCTTGGTACAATATCCCCAAGCGCGCTCTAATTTTATACCACAAAAAAAGAGCCATGTCAACGATGATTTTAATTCTCGTTTTTAAATCTCGTTATTTCTCGTTAAATCTCTTCATTTCTCTTTATTGCTTATTTTCATTTTTATTTTTTTGAGGTTGCAAATGGACAAAATTTTGAACGAATTTACAGGCACTGTCCGCCGTGCCGTTGACGACTACAACATGATAGAAGACGGAGACACTATTGCCGTTGGCCTTTCAGGCGGAAAGGACAGTACAATCTTACTGTTAGCCTTAAATCATCTGAGCCGTTTTTATCCCAAAAAGTTTTCCCTGGAGGCCGTCAGTGTAAATGTAGGCTTTGATGATATGGATTTTGAACCCGTTTCTCAGCTTTGCCGGGAAATCGGAGTGCCGTATACATGCCTTAAAACCGACATTAAGGAAATAGTTTTTGACGTGCGGAAAGAAAGCAATCCCTGCTCTCTCTGCGCCAAAATGCGTAAAGGTGCGCTGAATGACTTTATTCGGGAAAAAGGCATTAAAAAGCTTGCTCTGGGTCATCATTTTGATGATGCGGTAGAAACGTTTATGATGTCTCTGCTCCTTGAAGGACGTCTCAACTGTTTTCGCCCTGTGACCTACCTTGACCGCTCAGGCGTTACGCAAATACGTCCGCTTATTTATGCCGGCGAGCAGAAAATTACAAATGTGGGCGAAAAGCTCAGCATTCCCGTTGTCCGCAACACCTGCCCCATGGATAAAACCTCAAAGCGGGCAGAGTTTAAAGCAATGCTTAAAGCCATGAGTCAGGACTATCCGGATATGAAGTCTAAAATTTTCGGCGCTATGCAGCGCCTTCCTCTCCCCGGCTGGGAGCCTAACGAAAACTGGAGACTTGCCAAAACTAAAAATAACAGCATAAAAAAATGAACGGATTTCTCCGTTCATTTTTTTATTATAATTAAATTAATCAGGCTTCGCCACGCTCACGGAGAGCGTCTTTTCTGGAGATGTTCCAACGGCCTCTGTCATCTACACCTGTGAATTTGACCCAAGTGTGATCACCCACGTTCAAAACGTCCTCCACCTTCTCGGTGCGCTTAAACTCAAGATCCTTAATGTGGCACATTGCGTCCTTACCGGGGGCAAGCTCAACAAAGGCACCCAGATTAGAGATAACTCTCTTAACCTCGCCGTAGTAGAGAGCGCCCACTTCAGGCTCAAATACGATGTCCTCAATAGTCTTGCGTGCGGTGCGGCAGGCTTCAATGTCAGTGGAAGCGATGAAGATGCTTCCGTCGTCATTTATATCAATCTTGCATCCGGTGTCAGCAGTAATCTTCTGGATAACCTTACCGCCGGAGCCGATAACTTCTCTTATCTTATCGGGATTAATCTTTATCTGTATCATCTTGGGAGCAGACTTTGCAAGCTCCTTGCGGGGTTCAGGCAGAGCCTTGAGCATTATTGCGTCAAGAATCTGGAAACGAGCTTCCTTGGTGATTGCAAAGGCTTCCTTGATTATTTCGTGCTTGAGACCGTCGTTCTTCAGGTCCATCTGAATGGCGGTAATGCCGGCCTTGGTACCTGCAACCTTGAAGTCCATCTCACCGTGGAAGTCTTCAACGCCCTGAATATCAATAAAGGTGGTAAAGTCGTCTCCGTCCTGAATAAGACCGCAGGAGATACCTGCAACAGGAGCTTTAAGAGGAACGCCTGCATCCATAAGAGCCAAAGTAGTTCCGCAGATAGAACCCTGAGAGGTGGAACCGTTGGAGGAAAGGACCTCGGATACTACACGGATAGCGTAGGGGAAATCTTCAACATCGGGGATAACAGCCTCAAGAGCTTTCTCAACCAGAGCGCCGTGGCCGTATTCGCGGCGGCCGGTGCTGCGGCTGGCTCTTGCCTCACCGGTGGAGTAGGACGGCATATTGTAGTGGTGCATAAAGCGCTTCTCTTCCTCTTCCCAGATGGTATCCAGCTTCTGGGCGTCGCTGAGAGTAGCCAGAGTTGCAATAGAAAGAACCTGAGTCTGTCCTCTGGTAAAGAGAGCAGAACCGTGAACCTTGGGGATAAGACCCACTTCGGCGGCCAAAGGACGAATTTCATTCATCTGTCTGCCGTCAACACGTTTTCCGGCAAGAAGCCACTTCTTAACCACCATCTTCTGCATCTTGTACAAAATCTCATCCATATAGTTCATGAGATCCGGATGTTCTTCCTCGTACTTGTCCTGAATCTTGGTGATCCACTCGTTTACACGGGCCTCACGGACGTTCTTGTCGTCGGTGTCCATGCAGTACTCCATGCCCTCGAATTCGTTATCAACCAGCTTCTGGAAAAGCTCCTCATCAAAGGAAGCATGCTCATACTCAAACTTGGGCTTGCCGATCTCTTCAACCATTTTGTCAATAAGGTCGAGAACGGGCTGAAGGTGCTCATGAGCCTGAACAATACCCTCGTACATAACATCATCGGGAACCTGATCTGCCTCGGACTCAATCATAACGATCTTTTTGTGGGTAGCTGCTATGGTAGTGATCATGCGGTTGTTCTTGCGCTCTTCCTGAGTGGGGTTAAAGAGGTACTTCTCGCCATCCCAGCCCAGAACGATACCCGCAATGGGTCCGTTAAACGGTACATCGGAAATGGAGACAGCGGCGGAAGCTCCGATCATAGCAGTAATTTCGGGGGAGCAGTCTCTGTCAACGGAGAGAACCTCGCAGGCAATGACAACATCGTTTCTCAGGTCTGAGGGGAATAAGGGGCGCATAGGTCTGTCAATGAGTCTGGATGCCAAAACTGCAGGCAGGCTGGGCTTACCCTCACGGCGCATAAAAGAGCCGGGGATACGGCCCACAGCGTAGAGCTTTTCGTTAAAATCAACAGCAAGAGGGAAGTAATCTATACCGTCCTTAGGTCTTGCGGATGCGGTGCAGGTGACCAAAACAGTTGTTTCGCCGTACTTAACTAAAACTGCGGCGTTGCAAAGCTCTGCCATCTTGCCCACTTCCATGCTCAGAGGGCGGCCTTCATACATGATTTCGTACTTTTTGTAATTAGGAAACTGTTTATTAGTTATTATCATGCTAAACTCCTTTATATTATTCGGGTTTTCAGCATCTTAGCACTTGAAGCAAAGTCCCCCCTTGAGAGACATTCCTTCAAATACTAATATACCGAATGCCCGTAGATTGCAGCTTAAAAATGGGAGGATAATATTAAATTATCCTCCCGAAAAAACCTTCATTACCTTCAGATACCGAACAAATTACTTTCTGATGTTCAGCTTTGCGATGATTGCACGGTAACGCTCGATGTCCTTCTTGGCAAGGTAGTCAAGAAGTCTGCGGCGCTTACCGACCATTTTGTACATACCCAGACGGCTGTGGTCGTCATTGGGGTGCTTTTTAAGGTGAGCAGTCAGCTCAAGAATACGCTCGCTCAGGATAGCGATCTGAACCTCGGGAGAACCGGTGTCACCCTCATGAGTCATGTTGTCTGCAATAACTTTGGTTTTCATTTCTTTGGTAATCATTAAATTTTACCCCTTTCTTATTTATACTATACCCGGCGGCTAAGCATTGGGCGGAAAGGATACCGCAAAGGCGGCATGACCCCAAAGCTGAGTACGCGGGCGCATACCATAGTATACTAACATTCATGCTTATATTAGTCAATAGAAATACGAAAAAAAGTCCCCCGATCGGGGGACTTTTTAAACAATTTCAATTTTTTGCTGTGTTTAATCAGCCAACAGTGCAGTACATGAAGTACTTATAGCCCAGGGGGTTGGAGAAAAATCCCTGAACGCTGTCGTCCAGCATGTAAATATCGGTGTAGAAATACACAGGTACAATGCAGCCGGTATCCATCAGCATATCCTCAGCCATGTGCATGAGCTGATAGCGAACCTCGTTATCAGTGCAGGCCTTGATTTCGCTGATAAGGACATCAAAGGTATCTGCCCATGTGCCGTTTTCTACCTTTATATCATAGCCAAGCTCAGTGAGGTCAAGGTTGTAGATAGCAGCACCCTCGTGTGCGCCTTTGCCGTACTGAATATCGTTGTTTCCGGAGTTGGTAACCCACATATCAAGGAAGCAGATAGGATCGTTGTAGTCTGCCAGCCAGCCGTTACGGGCAATGGAGTAATCGCCCTGCTTACGGGTACTCAGGAAGGTGTTCCACTCCTGATTTTCAAGGTTCATGGTGATACCTACACCTGCCAGAGCGCTCTGGATATATTCTCCAATAGCCTTGTGGCTTTCGTTGGTGTTGTAGAGATAGGTAAGAGTGGGGAAGTTGGTAAACTGCATGGTAGCCTCATCGAACTCGTAGTACTTCTTGAGGGTCTCAACAGCCTGATTGAAGTTAGACTCGAATGCGTCAACGGAAACATCGTAGTAACCCACATAATCCTTGCTGTTGCCGGAAGTCTCGTAGAACTGAGAGCCGTCGGGGTTGGTCATACCCATTGCAACGAAGGAGGAAGCAGGAACCTGACCTGCCTGACCGATTTCCTCAACAATGTAGTTGCGGTCTAAGAGCAGACCGATTGCTCTGCGAATTTCAGCCTTTGCGGCCTCAGCCTCAGCCCCGGTGAGCTCGCAGCCATCGGGTAAGATTTCCTCATTGATATTCCAGCAGACGTAGTATGTACCGATCTGACCGGCTACTACGAATTCGTCGGGATAATCCTTCTTCAAAGTTGCAATTTCATTGGTGGGGACATCATCAATAAGCTGCCAGTCTCCGTTCTTGAAGTTGGTGAGCATATTGTTTGCATCGTTGGACAGGTAGAAGTTAATGGTGTTCATAGTGATGCTGTCTGCATCAATAAAATCAGGGTTCTTTTCAAGGGTGATAAGGCTGTCGTGTTCCCACTTTGTCATCTTGTAGGGGCCGTTGCACACATAGGTAGCGGCATCGGTTGCCCATGCTTCGTTGGAAACTACATCCTCCCGTACGGGGAAGTATGCGGGGAATGCCAGCAGCTCGTTCCAGTATGCAACGGGGTTTGCAAGGACAACTTCCAGAGTCTTGTCGTCAACTGCGGTAACATTCAGCTTAGCATCGGGATTTACGAATTCCAGAACGTCACTGCCGTTTTCATCCTTCTCGCCGGTAGCCTTGGTTTCCCACATCTCTGCATAGCCGTCAACTACCTCGAACATGTAGCAGTAGGAAGCTGCAAGTGCGGGGGAAGCTGCCCGGTTCCATGCAAACACGAAGTCGCCTGCGGTAACGGGCTGACCGTCGGACCACTTGAGGCCGTCACGAAGAGTGTAAGTGTAGGTAACAGTACCGTCATCGTTCTGTACGCCTTCCACCAGCTCTTCAACGGCTGCCGGAACTATAACAAGCTTGCCGTCCTTATCCTGAGCCCATGAAGCAAGCCCCTGGAACAGGTGGCTTGTGAGAGTAGCGCCGTCAACTGCGGAGTTGAGAGCAGGGTCAATGGTTTCGGGCTCGGAAGCAATACATACATTCAGTACGCCGGGGGATGCGGGGGCATCTGCAGGAGCCTCTGCAGGAGCATCTGCGGGAGCGTCTGCCGGAGTCTCAGCCGGCTTCTCGCCGCAGGCGGCCAGTGCAAACACCATGCACAGAGCCAGAATAAGAGCAAGAATCTTCTTCATTTTTTGTTTTCCTTTCAAATAATTTTTCAAAAATATACACTTGTATTTTGTTTCAGCGCATATCTTTTGATTTTTTCCTCAGTTTATTTCGCCTAAACGGTGGCATGCTGCAAAGTGACCGGAGGAAACCTCCTTGAATTCGGGAACTTCTTCCCCGCACCGCTCCGCTGCATATGGGCAGCGTGTGCGGAAGGGGCAGCCGGAAGGTGCATTCAGCGGGCTTGGAATATCGCCTGAAAGTACGATACGTTTATTTGCCCTTGCAAGCTTGGGGTCCGGCTGGGGAACGGCCGACATAAGGGATTTAGTGTAGGGGTGGAGAGGGTGGCTGTAAATTTCATCCGCATCCGCCAATTCTACCATTTTGCCAAGATACATTACGGCTATTCTGTCGCTTATATGTCTGACTACCAGAATATCGTGAGCCACAAAAAGATAGGTAAGCCCCATTTTTTCCTGCAATTCGTCAAACATATTTATAACCTGAGCCTGAATTGAAACGTCCAGCGCAGAAACAGGTTCATCGCATACTATAAACTCAGGGTTCAGCGCCAAAGCTCTGGCAATACCTATTCTCTGTCTCTGACCGCCTGAAAACTCGTGAGCATAACGGGAAGCGTGCTCGGAGTTGAGTCCTACCTGCCCCATAAGTTCAAGTATTTTCTCCCTGCGTTCAGCCTTGTTTTTATACATTTTATGTATATCCAAGGGCTCGCCTATTATATCGGAGACAGTCATTCTGGGGTTAAGAGAGGAGTATGGGTCCTGAAAAACCATGGTTGCTTTTTTTCGGAACTCATGGACATCGTTTTTTGTCACTATTGGTTTTCCGTCGTATATAACTTCTCCGCCGGTGGGCTTATACAGGTGAAGTATAGTGCGTCCCACGGTAGTTTTTCCGCAGCCGCTTTCACCTACAAGACCCAAGGTTTCTCCCTTTCTGATGGAGAAGGACACATCGTCCACAGCTTTAAGGGGCTTTGACTTAAACATGCCCACATTAATGTTAAAATACTCTTTAAGGTGTTTGACCTCTATCAAAGCTTTTTGGTTATTTTGGCTCACAGAGTCTCACCTTCCTTCCCTGCCGGTTCTATCTCGCCCTTTTCAATGCCTTCCTTTACGTTCATCCAGCAGGCAGCCTGATGGAAGTCGTTAAGCTGCATACGCTCACAACGCTGTTTAAGGCAAATCTTCATGGCGTTTTCGCAGCGTGGTGCAAAGGGGCAGCCCTCCGGCATATTAAGAAGGTCTATGGGTGTGCCTGTTATGGGTTTGAGTTTTTTCCCTGCCGTATCGGCGGTAGGTATGGAGCGCATAAGACCTTTTGTATATTCGTGTCTGGGATTATAAAAAATCTCATCGGCTGTTCCCTGCTCGCATATTGAACCGGCATACATAACGATAACCTCGTCACACATCTGAGCAACTACGCCTAAATCGTGGGTTATCATTATTATTGCCATTCCCAGTTCCTTTTGCAGATCCTTCATAAGATCCAGTATTTGAGCCTGAATGGTAACATCAAGAGCCGTGGTAGGTTCATCCGCTATGAGTATGTCCGGCTCGCATGCAAGAGCCATGGCTATCATAACTCTCTGTCTCATACCGCCGGAAAACTCGTAAGGATACTGTTTTATGCGCTTTTCCGGTTCGTTAACGTTTACCAGTTTGAGCATCTCTATTGCTCTCTCTTTTGCCTCTTTTTTATTTCTTCCGGTATGAAGCATTATTGCCTCCATAAGCTGATGGCCTATGGTGTAGGTAGGGTTAAGAGAGGTCATTGGGTCTTGAAATATAATGGAAATTTTGTTTCCTCTTATGGTTTTCATCACTTTTTCACCGGCACCCACCAGCTCCTGACCATCGAACTTAATGGAGCCTGAGACTATTTTTCCGGTGCTCTCCAGTATCTGCATTACGGAGTAGGCGGTAACGGATTTACCGGAACCGCTTTCCCCCACTATACCCAGTACCTTGCCGTGGTCAAGGTTAAAGGATACGCCGTTTACGGCCTTGACCTCACCTGCGGGAGTAAAAAAGGATGTATGTAAGTCTTTAACTTCTAATAATTGCATTTTATCCGCTCCTTTCTCAGTTCCTGAGCTTGGGGTCAAAGGCGTCTCTCAGTCCGTCGCCGAAAAGGTTCAGAGAAAGGACTATAAGGGAGATGACAACAGCCGGAATGACTAAGCGGAAGGGGTAAGAACTGAGACCGTTCAGGGCCTCGGAAGCCAGAGAGCCAAGGGACGGCATAGGCGCGTTAACACCGAGGCCGAGGAATGAAAGGTAGCTTTCGGTGAATATCGCGTTGGGTATCTGCAAGGCAGTGGAAATAATAACTACGCTTATGCAGTTTGGCAGCAGGTGCTTTCTGATAACCCAGCCGCCCTTTGCCCCGGCTGCTCTGGAGGCAAGAACATATTCCTGTTCACGAAGGGAAAGTATCTGGCCTCTTATAAGTCTTGCCATTGAGACCCAATAGAGAAGGCCGAAAACAACGAAAAGGCTTATTATATTGGAACCTATCTTTGCAAATACTGTTCCCTCAATAATCGGCGCCAGTGACACCTTCAAAACCGTTGACAGAAGAATTACCATCAGCATATCAGGCAGAGAATATATAATATCAACCAGTCGCATTATAATAAGGTCCACCTTACCTCCGCAGTAACCTGCGATTGAACCTATGGTCATACCGATTATAAGAACTATAATACTTGCAAAAAAGCCCACAGCCAGAGAAATTCTTGTGCCGTAAACCACTCTTATAAAGTAGTCTCTGCCGGAGGAATCGGTGCCGAAAATGTGAGGAAATACTTTTTCGCCGTTTTCAATCATTTTTTGCTCTGTTCTGCCGTATTCAAAAGGCGCCAGATTATTGTACGATGCATCCACCGGTTTACCGGGACGCACACCCAGCATGGCGTCATACTTATAAGGCCAGAATACTGGAATAATTATGGCCGAAAGGGTAATTAAAACAATAAGAATAAAGCTGATCGCAGCAACTTTATTTTTCAGAAGTCTCTTCACACCGTCCCTAAAGAAGGTTGAGGAAGGGCGCATCTGCACCATGTATTCCTTTTCTTCATCAGTGGCTGGTATGAAATCATTAAGGTCAACATGGAGGCTGAAAGGTTTTTTTGTCATTTTATCTGCCTCCTTATTCAAGGTTAATTCTGGGGTCTGCAACTTTATACAAAATGTCACTTACCAAATTCATTATTACTATGAGACAGGCAAGGACTATGGTGCAGCCCATTATAAGGGGATAATCTCGATTTGTAATGCTGTTTACAAAGGCTCTGCCAATGCCGGGTACTGCAAATATCTGCTCCACAACAAGAGAACCGGTAACTATGTATGCAAGCATAGGTCCGAAATAAGTAATAACGGGAATGAGGGAGTTTTTAAGAGCGTGACCGAAAACTATCTTTGATTTTGAAACGCCCTTGGCCTTTGCCGTTCTGATATAATCCTGACCTAAAACATCAAGCATTGAGGAACGGGTAAGCCTTGTAATATATGCCATAGGGTAAAGCGCCAATGTTATGACCGGCAGGACAAGACCCTCTGTTGTGGCACCGTTTGCAGGCAATACCCCCAATTTAATTGTAAATAATACCAGCAACAGCGAGCCCATTATAAACGAAGGCATAGACACAAAGGCCGTGGTAATAACCATTATTACCTTGTCCGGAATTCGGTTTCGCATAAGTGCTGCAAATGCCCCCAATACAACGCCCAGTATAAGTGCTGAGAAAGCTGCTGTAATTCCCAGTTTAGCAGAGGTTTTCATACCGTCAGAAATAATATCAATGACTGTACGGCCCCGCTGTTTAAGAGATGGCCCAAAATCATGATTTATCGCCACATCTTTAAGATAGGTGGTATACTGCTGGAATTTGGATTTATCCAAACCGAATTTTGCCTCAAGTGCCGCCTGTGTGGCCGGAGTTACCGCTTTTTCCCCCATAAAGGGGCCGCCGGGTATGGAGTGCATTACAAAAAATGTAACTGTAATAACAACCCATACAGTGAGCACCGCAAGTCCTATTCTTTTCAAAATATAGAGCAGTGTTTGAGAGTTCATTTTCCTACGCCTCATATCTTCCCAAAGTTCTACCAATTTCCCCAGACAATGCCGCAGAAACTTTACAAACGCCAACATACTTTTGGCATGTAAATAGATAAAACCTTTAATTTATGTTACATTGTAGTTTATCTCGTTAGGAATTTCAACAGCTAAATTAATAAAGTATTAATTTTTGTTAGAATCCCTTATTCGCTATTGTTTTTCGTTTATTCTTTTGTTAATTTTCCACAGCAAACAGCAACGGAGCAAAGCGCTAAATTGACTTTGTTTTATATTTAAGGCTTAGGTTTATTGTCTTCTGTTCATCGGGACTTGTATTTACAAGCTTCAGTTTTGTTTAATTACATAAATTAATTAAAATTTCTCAATAATCCCCAACAATCGGACTGAATATTATTAAAAAACAAAAAATCCCCCGGATAATCCGGGGGATTAATGCGCATGTATATTTTATAATAGGCCGAACAGCCACATAGCCAGAAAAACAATCACCAAGAGGATAACAACACTGGGAATAAATAACCATAAATAGGCCGTCCATATCATAGTGAATTTTTCGGAGTTGCTTATTTTGGCCTCTCTGAGTTCCTTTATGCGCTTCTCCTCTTCCTCACGACTGATTTTCGGTAATTTTTTGGAAAAGGGAAATCTCATACTTCTCAGCCTTTCTCAGACTTCCGCTCCATTTTGGGAAGTTCAAAAAGGTAATTACCCTTTTCATCAATCTTCTTCTCCGGGAAGTGGCAGGCAAGGAAGTGACCCGGCTCAACCTCACGAAGTTCAGGCGGAACTCTCTTGCACTTTTCACAGGCCATATAGCAGCGGGTATGGAACTTGCATCCGGACGGAGGCTTTATGGGAGAAGGAATGTTACCTTCAAGAATAATGCGCTCTTTGGAAGAGGGATCCAGGTCCGTTGTAGGAATGGAGCTGAGAAGAGCCACAGTGTAGGGGTGTCTGGGGTCTGAGAAGATAGTTGCCGCATCTGCAAGCTCAACCACATTACCCAGATACATAACGCATATACGGTCGGAAATGTAACGGACAACAGAAAGGTCATGAGAGATAAACATATAAGTCAGATGTTCTTTCTCTTTAAGCTCCTGCAGAAGGTTTATTATCTGGGACTGTATGGACACGTCAAGTGCAGATACGCACTCGTCGCACACGATAAACTTCGGGTTAACGGCAAGGGCACGGGCTATGGCAACTCTCTGGCGCTGACCGCCGGAGAACTGGTGGGGGTAACGGTGAAGCATGTACTCCTGAAGTCCGCATTCCTCCATTGTTTCAACAATGTGCTCACGCATTTTGGGAGAGCCGTGCTTATACATGTTATGGGTAAGCAGACCTTCCTCAATTATCTGGCCGATAGTAAAGCGGGGGTTAAGAGAGGAGTAAGGATCCTGAAAAATAATCTGCAAATCACGGCGCAGATAACGCATTTCGTTATATTTAAGTCTGGATAAATCTATACCGTCATCTCTTAAAGCCTCATACTTCTGGAATTCCTCGTTTGAGGCATAGCTCTGTTTAAGGGCATCCAACTCACTGTTAAGGGCTTTAACAGCGGCCTCGTTTTCTGCATTAAGCTTTTCAAGTTCCTGGACAGATTCATCTGCTTTTTTGCGCATTTCCAGCACCTTGTCCATGTTCTTGTCTTCTTTAACAGCATAGAGATGCTCTCTCTCCATACGTGCGCTTATCAGCTTATAAAGATTAGTCACACGCTTCACGTTTGCCTCATGTATTTTGAGCATCAGATCTCTGCCCTTATTTCCCTCATCCACTGCGTAGAAACCGCCAAGTATCTTTACCACATGGCTCAGAGTGGTCTGCTCTTCGGAAACGGCAAGGTTCTTATCCTGCAGAAGATAGAAATCGGCTTTTTCCTCGCCGCCGGCTTCCTCTACCTTCTTTATAAGCTCCTGAGCCTTTTCGCTGGCTTTTTTAATTTGGTTCTTGTATTTATCAAGATTTTTAAGAGTATCCGGTACATAACTGCAGGGGAAGTCTGCAATATTTGTACCGTAGTACATAGTAATTCCGGCAGTCTGGGGGTAAAGCTGAAGCAGAGTGCGGCCAAGAGTAGACTTACCACAGCCGCTTTCTCCGACGATACCCAGAGTTTCCCCCTCATATATATCAAGGGATATATCTTCGTTTGCACGGACGTAAAGCTGTTCCTTCTGGAAGACGGAGTCCTTGGCAACGGGGAAATATTTTTTAAGATTAGTTATTGACAGTAATTTTTTTGTGCTCGGCACTCTGTCTCACCTCCTTCTCAGGATAGAAGCAACGGATAAGCTGTCCATTGCCTACGTCAGTCAGTACGGGTTCTTCATCAATGCACTTCTGAGTGCAGTACTTGCATCGGGGAGCAAACTTGCAGCCCTTGGGTAAGTTCAAAGGATGGGGGACTACACCGGGAATAGGCTCTATCTTGCTGCCCGCATTCTCTATGCGGGGGATAGAGAACATAAGTCCCTCGGTGTAGGGGTGGCTCATTTTGCAATTATCAAAAATAGTTCGTGCAGAGGCCTTCTCCACAACCTGTCCGCAATACATAACCGCAACATCGTCTGCCATTTCATTTATTACGCCAAGGTCATGGGTAATAAATATTATGGCTGTTCCCTTTTCTTTCTGAAGGTCATTCATCAGGCGAAGTATCTGGGCCTGAATTGTAACGTCAAGTGCAGTGGTAGGCTCATCTGCGATAAGTATTTTAGGCCGGCAGGCAAGAGCCATAGCAATCATTACTCTCTGACGCATACCGCCTGAGAGCTGGTGGGGGTACTGCTTCATAACAGCTTCAGGATTTGGAATCTGAACATCATAAAGCATACGAAGTGCGTTTTCCCTTGCCTCTTTTTTCTTCATACCCTGGTGTACCATAAAAGGTTCACTAAGCTGGCGTTCCACAGTGAAAACAGGGTTCAGCGAAGTCATAGGCTCCTGAAATATAACGGAAATTGCGTTTCCTCGGATTTTATACATCTCATCCATAGGAAGGTTTGTAAGCTCACGACCCTCAAACTTGATGGAGCCGGATTCAATGTATCCGTTATCATCCAGAAGACCCAGTATACTCATGGCGGAAACAGACTTACCGGAACCGGATTCGCCCACTATACCAATGGTCTTTCCCTCTTCAAGGGAATAGGACACGTCGTTAACAGCCTTGACTATACCCTTTTTTGTTTTAAAAAATGTTCTAAGGTTTTTAATTTCTAACAGCGGCATGTCTTTCCCTCCTTACTTTTCCACGCTGGACTTGGGGTCCATAACATCACGGAGTGCGTCACCAACGATGTTAATGCAAATTGTGGTGACTGCAAGGAAAATACCGGTAAAGAGCCACTGCCACCAGTAGGTATTGATAATAGTAGCGTTATTGGCGCCGTTAAGCATATTACCCCATGTAGGCCGTGGGTAGGCAACGCCAAATCCCAGATAGCTCAATTGGGATTCTGTAAGCATGCAGGTACCGAAGTCCAGCATAAGAGTAACAAGTATAACGCTCATAACGTTAGGAAGAATATGCTTAAATGCAATGGTCTTTTCCTTAACGCCCATAGCCTTTGCAGCTGTGACATACTCACTTTCACGGGCAACCAGAACCTCGCCTCTAACCAGAGTGGCAAGTCCCGGCCATGACAGAACGCCCAGTATGCACATTATAATAAATATTCGCATAGTCTCTGACAGATTCATTCTGCCCATTACAGCGGAAAGAATCATTGCAAACGGTAAAAACGGTATAGCTCTGAAAATTTCGGCCACTCGCATGAGTATAATATCTACTTTTCCGCCGAAGTAGCCGGCAAGACATCCGATTATAATACCGATAATAGTTGAGATAATTACTGAAACGGCACCAATAGTCATGGTCATACGTCCGCCGTTAATAATACGCTGGAATATATCGGCACCGTGAATATCTGTTCCAAACAGGTAGCCCTTGAGACCCCATTTATCCAGAAGCTTACCGTCCTCACGGACAGCATAGGTCTGGAACGAACCGGAATAGAGTCTGTCAACGTTTTTAACTTTCTTAGGTGCATTGCACTGGTTAAGGTTATCAGCACCCCAGGAGTAAACATTGCCCTTATCGGTTATACCGCTGTAATGGTATGAACCGCCCACTATATCCACAAAGTGCTCATCGGCAGGAAGATTGGGTGCAGGAATAACTCCGCCGGGGAAGTCACCTGCAAAGCAGACAGAACCGTCATCCAGCATAAGAGCTAAAGATGTGTTGGTAGCCACAATACGCTCTATCTTGCGCCCGCCAAGGTAGTCTTTAATAGACTCTGTTCTCTGGTCAAGGTTAGGTCTGACCACATCGTAAAGTCCGCGGGAGCCGGTGTAGATAGTACGTCTCTTACCGTTAATTCCTACTATATAGTTAAGAGTAAAGTCCAGATCATACATGTTTCCGGCGGCAAGGAACAGGTCCATATTGGTGTAGGCGTTCTTATTGCCCCACAGGTACATAGTACCGTCATCAAGAATAATGGCAGAGGTCTGGAATCCGCAGGTAAGCTTTTTAATACGGCTCACATCAATTCCGGAAGTGCGGAGAATTTCAGGCTCATAGGCGATATTGGGGTTTATATCCTCGCCTCTTTCCCGGGCCTCCTTCTCGGTTCCGAACTGACCCAGCTTGTTGTTGCCCCAGCAGTAAACCTTACCGGTATCTGCTATTGCAACAATATGGTCAATACCGGCAGCAACCATTACAATGTTTGCATCCTTGACTTCCTGAGGAATATCCGCAACGTCAACGCCGGTAGTACCGATCTTGGTAGAGCCCCAGACATAAACCTTGCCTGCATTTGAAAGGCCAACGGTAAATGAGCCGAAGCCGTCTATCATTTTGATGTCGCCACGAAGTTCTCTGGGAACGGACATGAGAGACATTGTGGGCGGGATGCTCTTCTGTGTAACTTCAGTGTAGGCATCTCTGTATTTCGGCATCATAAGAGGGCCGATAAACATGGTAAGAAACATGACGATAAGCAGGATAAGAGCGCCTACCGCCAGCTTCCTTTCCAAAAAGTTATTTAAAATCTGTCTGCCGGGGCTGACAATTTCTTCTACGTCTGCGGCTCTTGCTGCTGCAGCGCCGATGGAAGGCATTTCATCTGCCAATTCGTTGCTTCCGCCTTTCCAAAGACGGCGAACCCATCCGCCTAATGTTTTAAATAAGTCCTGAGAGGACTTTTTTATGTTTTTGCTCATTTTCCTCTCCTCCTTACTTTGAAACACGGACTCTGGGGTCCACTAAACCATAGATAATATCTACAATAAGGTTGCCAATAAGCGAAACTGCCACATAGAACATCTGCATGAGCAGTACAACATCGTAGTCAGCGGCACGAAGAGACTGAATCATAAGTCTGCCCATACCGTTTATTGCAAACATATCCTCAATAACAAGAGAACCGGTAAAAATTCCTAAAAACCAGCCCACAACAAGAGTGACAATGGGGATAAGAGCGTTACGCCATGCGTGGGAGTAAATAACGGCTCTCTCACGGAGGCCTTTGGCTCTTGCGGTTTTAATGCAGTCAAGAGAAAGAGCATCTATCATGGATGCACGGACGTATCTTGTCATTCCGCCCAAAGAGCAGAAAGTCATAGTTATAAGGGGGAGAGCCAGATAATAAAGCTCATCCCAGAACTTTCTCATGCCCACAAAGTTAGAACCCGGAGTCTGCATTCCACTTGGCGGGAAAATATGTAGCTTTGAGCTAAACAGCCATATAAAAAGAATAGATATTAGGAAGGTGGGCAAACTGTAACCCACTATTGTAACTATCTGCACTCCCTGATCAAATCTGGAGCCTCTTTTAACAGCGCAGTGAATTCCCAAAGGAATTGTTATTCCAAGAGCCAGAATGGTAGCAAAAATATTGATCTTGATTGTGTTCTTCATTGGAGGACCAACTACCTCAAGCACCGGCTTCTGCTTTTCATAAGACCATCCCAGATTTCCCTGCAAAAGGCCGTTGTAAGAGCCGTCATACAGAGGTGCAACGCCTATCCAGCGAAGGTATCTTACAAGCTTATTGTCTGTATCAGTACCGTATTTGCGCTGATATTCCAGATATAGCTTATTAAAATACTCGTCCATTTGTCCCTTTGGAATCGTATTTTTCATAGCATTTACCTGGGTTTTGGCATCCTGATATGCTCTGTTAGACGGCACAAGGCTGTAAATCATGAACATAATAAAAGAGAGCAGTATCAATACTATCAGCATGTACCCAATTCTTTTCAGGCTGTATTTTAGCATAGTCATTCCTCATTTCTTGCCTGTTAAACGGATAAATTACGCGTCTCGCATCTGTGCGGTCCGCTTTCTACCCTGTATATAATTAAAAGTTATCCCATAATACCTCTTAATTATATACAGGATTTTACCGCCATTTTTCCTATATTCTGCGGTATTCTTTATCTTTTGTAAAAACTTCTGTCATTTTTTTAGAGCGCAATGCGGAAGAGGGGCGACGCCCCTCTTCCGCGGCGCTATTAATGCTATCCCTTAAAAGGGACGGTTAAAATTACTGGAGCCAATATGCGTCAGCCTGGTCTTTGATGTAGAACAAGCTGTAGTTATCAAACTCTGCAGGGTCTATGGTAAGGTTGAAGGAGTAGTCATAAACAGCGGAGGGATAACCGGTTGCAAAGTTAAAGCAGGTGTACAGAGGAGTACCGCTGTAGAAGCCGTAGATAGGAGCCTGAGACAGCTCATCCAGCATGGGGTTGAAGTCACCCAGAGTGTACTGAATTACAAAGCCTGCATTCTTCATGTTTGCATTCTCAAGGAAGCCGGTCATCAGCAGGTCGGAAACAGGGTTGGGAGTAGTTCCGTACCAGTTGAGTACCAGAGGCATGTAGTAATCCTCGCCCACCTTCTCGGTCTTGTAGGCGCCGTCCTTGGAAGCAAAGGTTATATCGCGGGGATCCATCTCGGCTGCGGGAATCTTCTTGTAGCGGACGCCGGAAACGTAGTCGGAACCGTCAGCTGCATATACCCAGCCGCCTTCCTCCAGAACAGCAATAGCGCTGTCAACGGAAGTAGCATATGCATTGAGCATCATGCCGTCAGCAATAGCTTCCTTGTACATCCAGGAGCCGGAGTAGTAAGGTCCGTCAACTGCACCGCCGTAACCGCCGGTGAAGTCCTTAGCAAACTTTGCTCTATCCATGCAGTATGCGATAGCCTGACGAACTTCGGTGAACTGAACAGGGCCGAAGTCGGCACGGAAGCCAAGCTTACCATATCCTGCGCGGCTGTAGTGGCTGTAAACGAACTTATCGGGAGTTGCCTCGCAAAGAGCGATACCCTCAGAGATGCTCTCACCGCCGTTAATGGTGGAAAGAACGTCAACGCCGCCGGACTTCAGGTCTTCAAGCTGAGTTGCAGCAACTACCTTCTTGTAAACGATCTTTTCGATGGAAGGTTTCTTGCCTTCTCTGTTGCCCTTGTACTCAGGGTTCAGAGTAAGGACAACGGAGTTATCGGAGTCATCCCACTTGGAGACAACATACTGACCGGAGTAGGGGTAGCTGCTGTCGCTGTTCCATGCACCATTATAGATGTGGTCAGCCAGAACGTACTTGTCGCCGTTCTTTGCATAGAAATCATCGGTAAAGTATGCGCCGTTGCCGTCATCCTTAATGTCTGCATCCTTAAGGAACAGGTTCAAAGGCTGAGGATCAAAGGTTGCATACTGAATAGCGTAGAAGTAAGGTATGTACTGAGAGTCTACGGTAACGGAGAACTGGTAGTCACCAAGGAGGCGGAAGCCGGCAAATTCCTTAGAGGTTTTTATTACCTGAGGATTACCGTCAGCGTCAGTAGTGGGGTTGCCCTCCCCGTCAAGAACAGGGAGCTCTGCGGGGCAGCCGGGGCCGGTATAAGCGTCAAAGCCCTGGAAGCCCACATACTGCATGCCTGCGGAGTGGTCCTTGCCGGCAGCCTGAGCTGCAACGGGGGTAGAGAATACCAAGGGCATTACCAGGTAGTTCTTAGCAGTGATGGGAGAGCCGTCGGAGAACTTCAGGTCCTCGTGAAGTGTAATGGTAAAGGTCTGGGTACCGTCTTCGTTAATGACCTCCTGATGTTCCTTAACAACAGTGGGGTTCCACTCAAAGTTGCCGTCGGGAGTCTGCTCAACGGTGGAAAGACCTGTTATAAGCTTCTGAATATCATTGTCAGCAGCATTGGGGCTGTTTGCGGCGAACATGGCGTAACGGAATTTACCGGACAGTTCAGTGGTGCTGCCGAAAATAATGGAATTATCGGGCTTCTCAGAGGTCCAGTCAATGGAAGCCTGAGTAGGAGCCCAGTAGGGGTTGGTGGGGAATTCCTCAACACCCTTTATCTGAGCGTTGTAGAAATCGTAGTACTCATCGGAGTAAAGGGGAATTTCGGGAAGGAGCTGGTTCCAGCGGGTGATGTACAGTCTCCACCAATCGGCGTAGACATCATTCTCGGTTTCCCACTCGCCCTCCTCGGGGACAGTGGTGTTATAAACCATGGCACGGCTCAGAAAGTCAAGTCCGAGGGTGTAGAACTTGCCGTCACGCTCGATATAAGCGGTACCGGTTTCTTCATCCTCAATGACGTCGGCAATGCTGACTTCCTTACCGAACTGTTTGTACAGGGAGATATAGTCTGTACCATATTCCTTGCCGCTGAGGGTCTTGAGCTCTGCGATCTTGGATTCATCGACAGAAACTTCTGCGGGAGCATCTGCAGGTGCATCTGTGGGAGCAGCGGACTCTTCAGGTGCAGTTTCTGCAGGCTTTTCACCGCAAGCTGCCAGAGAGAATACCATCATAGCAGCGAGCAGTAAGGCGATAAGCTTTTTCATTGTTTTTCCTCCTTTTATTTAGTGCGGTTTTTGGCCGCTACATACACATTAAAGGTGGGTTCACCGACTTTCGCGTAAAACACCTTGTGAGGATCACTTAGCAAAATACAAGCCGAGCCCGCCTTGGCTGCGCGAACAGGAGGTCGCGCTTTCGTACTTATCCATCCCATGCCTATAAGTACGTTAGCTTATATTTTAAGATATTTAGCACAAGTTTTCAATTTCATTGTGTTACAGTTTAGTTTTTTTGTATAATTCTATAAGTCACAAACTCTTTATCGTTTTAAATTTATGAATTGTGCACAATTACTTGTTGCGCATTTGGTTCTTCATTCTCTGTCCGTGGTCAAGGATGCTCTTTCTAAGTCTCAAATTCTTGGGAGTGACTTCCAAAAGTTCATCATCAGCCAAAAATTCAAGGCACTGTTCCAGACTCATCTGTCTTGCAGGCACAAGTCTCAGCGCTTCATCGGAGCCTGAAGCTCTGGTATTTGTCAGGTGCTTTGTGCGGCAGACATTAACATTTACGTCCTCGCTCTTGGGACATACGCCGACTATCATACCTGCATAAACCTTTGTACCGGGGGTTATAAACATAGCGCCTCTGTCCTGAGCATTCCAGATACCGTAAGCGCAGGCCTCGCCGGTTTCAAATGCAATGAGAGAACCGGTGCTGCGCCTTGCAATTTCTCCCTTATAAGGCTGGTAGTTTTCAAACACGGATGCCAGAATACCCTCGCCCTTGGTATCGGTCAGAAACTCGTTTCTGTAACCGAAAAGGCCTCTGGAAGGCACAAGAAACTCCATCTTCATGCGGTTTCCTACCGGAGTCATTTCAAGGAATTCACCCTTTCTGGAGCCCAGTTTCTCCATAACGGAGCCCATGTAGTCCTGAGGAACGTCCACAACCACCCGCTCAATGGGCTCGCACTTTTTGCCGTCTATCTCACGGTAGAGAACACGGGGAGGAGAAACCTGAAACTCGTAGCCTTCACGGCGCATTGTTTCTATTAATATAGAAAGACTCATTTCTCCTCTGCCTGCCACGTTAAAGCCTTCTGTGGAGTCCGGTATTTCGGTAACTCTGAGGGAAACGTCTTTCATGGTTTCCTTAATGAGTCTGTCCTTTATCTGTCTTGAAGTTACAAACTTACCCTCACGGCCTGCGTAGGGGCTGTCGTTAACGGAAAAGCTCATTTCCACAGTAGGGGCGCCGATTTTAACAAAGGGAATAGGCTCTGCAAATCCTCTGAGGCAAACAGTGTCTCCAATGCTTATATCGCCCAAGCCGCTCATGGCAATAATGTTTCCGGCACCGGCCTCTGTCACCGGCACTTTACCCAAGCCTTCAAACTGATAGAGGGAAACGGCCTTGCCCTTTCTGGTGGGGCTGTCGGGGTCATGGTAGTTGCAGACTTCAATTTCCTGATTCTGCTTTATAACGCCTCTCTCTATACGTCCAACGGCAATTCTGCCCACATATTCATTATAGTCAAGACTGCTTACCAGCATCTGGAATGGCTTTTCCTCGTCCTGCTCAGGTGCGGGGATATACTCCAGAATAGTCTCGAAAAGAGGCTTGAGGTCAGTCCCAACCACATCCGGGGAGTAACTGGCAGTACCGTTTCTGCCGGAGCAGAAGAGCATGGGTGAATCCAGCTGTTCGTCGGTAGCATCCAGATCCATAAGAAGTTCCAGTACCTCATCTACTACCTCATGAATTCTCTGGTCGGGCTTATCTATCTTATTTACAACAACAATTACTCTGTGGCCCATTTCCAGTGCTCTGCTGAGCACGAAGCGGGTCTGGGGCATAGCGCCCTCAGCGGCATCAACGAGAAGGATAACACCGTTTACCATTTTGAGCACACGCTCAACCTCTCCGCCGAAGTCGGCGTGTCCCGGAGTGTCAACTATATTTATTTTAGTATCGCCATACCAAACGGCGGTATTTTTGGCCATAATAGTTATGCCGCGCTCACGTTCAAGGTCTCCTGAATCCATGACTCTGTCAACCACTTCCTGATTTTCCCGGTATACACCGCCCTGCTTAAGCATTTCATCCACAAGGGTGGTCTTGCCATGGTCAACGTGTGCAATTATTGCTACATTTCTAAGTTTATCCATAAAATTTTATCACCTTAAATTTCTGACTTTTATTTGAACACAAAATAGAAGTTTAACACAAAAAGTTAAAATACGCAAGGCTGAATTTAACTAAAGGCCTTGATATTACAGGGAAAGTTACCAGTTTTTCACATATAGTCTGTCTTACCTGAAAATATAAAAGCTTCATTTACTGCACAAAATATGGGTAAATTTAATCATCGGCTGTTGAAACAGGCAGAAGGCCGTGGTAGAATAAAAAATACCTCTTACTAATAAGGAGTTATCATGGAAAAAGAAAAGATTGACAGAATAAACCAGCTTGCCAATATAGCCAAGGAGCGTCAGCTTACCGAGTCAGAGCTTCAGGAGAGAGATACGCTCAGAAAGCAGTATATAAGTGAATTCCGTGAAGGCGCAAAATCTGTGCTTGATAATGTGGTAATTCAGACACCGGACGGTAAAAGGCATAAGCTGCAGAGAAAAGACGGGAACTGATTAAACCGGTGGTGCATCTATAAACGTGCTTATTTATTAATTATATGGCAGCTTCTCTGCTTTTACGCCAATAGGCTGCTTTATTTTTATAACGTACCATGCTGTAATACGGAAAAATTCGGAGGCGGAATATGGCTGAAAAAAATGTAAAAGAGCTTCTGCAAACAATGACAGACGGGGAAAAAGAAGCCGCTAAGCTTATGCTAAGCGCCGGTGGTGTTTCGGCGGAAAGGAAAAGCAGTCGGCGGGACGTTGTAACAGAGTACGACAAAAAGGTGCAGGAGCTTTTGATGAAAAGGCTTTCTGACGCTTTGCCGGAGGCAAGATTTTTCTGTGAGGAAAACATGCAGCGGGACGATTTAAACTGTGAACATCTGTTTATAATTGACCCCATAGACGGAACTATGAATTTCGTTCACGGATTTAATCACAGCTGCATATCCGTTGCTTACAGCCATAGCGGAGTGCTCACCGCCGCTGCCGTTTATAACCCATATGTGGATGAAATGTTCACCGCCGTAAAAGGCGAAGGCGCATTTTTAAACAGCAAAGCCATTCATGTTCAGGACGACAGCCTTTCCGAAAGCCTTGTGTGCTGCGGAACCTCGCCCTATGACAGCGCTCTTACAGACCGGAGCTTTGAAGTTATGAAAAAAGCTTTTTCTGCAGGTCTTGACATTCGTCGTCAGGGATCAGCAGAACTTGACCTTTGTTCCGTGGCTGCCGGAAGAGCAGGATTATATTTTGAACTGGCCGTTTCCCTTTGGGACTATGCCGCCGGTATGCTCATAGTAAATGAGGCAGGCGGTATATGCCTTAACATTGACGGAACAGAGCTTCCCTTTGACGGCAGCAAAACCGGTATATTAGCCGGCGGAAGGCTGGCAGTTTCGGACTTTTTGAAGCTTTAACATTACAGCAAATAAAAAACAGGCAGTATCAAAAACTGATACTGCCTGTTTTCATATACCCGCTTATTAAAACGGTTTAATTGTCAATTAGTCGGTCACATAAGGCAGAAGAGCGATCTGACGAGATCTCTTGATAGCCTCAGTAAGCATACGCTGATGCATAGCGCATACGCCGGTAGTGCGGCGGGGCAGGATTTTGCTGCGCTCGGACATGTAGCGGCGGAGCTTAGCGGTATCCTTGTAATCAATGCTGGTTGCCTTATCAACGCAGAACTGACATACTTTTCTGCGCTTACGGTTCTTGGGATTGTTTTTATCGAAAGCCAAAGCTGTATCCTCCTATCAAAATATTTAGAACGGCAGTTCGCCGTCACCGTCATCCAGCTCACTGAAGCTGTTGGGTGCGGGACTTACCGCATTGCGGCTGTCATTATAGCCGCTGTTGTTATTTCTGTTGTAGCTGCCGGAATTGCCGTTATAGCTGTCACGATTGTCGTTATAACTGTCACGGCCGTAACCGTGATTTTCACTGTCCCTGCGGCTCTCACCGAAATAGATGTTGTCAGTAACTACTTCTGCGCTGCGACGCTTACCGCCTTCGCGGTCTGTCCAGTCACGGAGCTGAAGGCGGCCGGAAACGACAGCCATACTGCCCTTATGGAAATACTTGCTCACAAACTCGGCGGACTGACGCCATGCCACGCAGTCGATAAAATCGGTCTGTCTCTCTCCTCCGTCACGGCCGCTGTAATCACGGTCAACAGCCAGAGTGAAAGAAGCGACAGGGGTCTGGGACTGGGTATATCTGAGCTCCGGGTCACGGGTCAGACGGCCCATAATAACAATGTGATTTAACACTATAATGCCTCCTTATTCAGCACGCAGGGTAATCAGGCGGCGGAGAATTCCGTCGGTGATACCGAGGATACGGTCCAGCTCTGCGGGGAACTCGGGAGCGCTGGTGAACTTCATGAGAACATAGTAGCCCTCGCTGATGTAGTTGATTTCATAAGCCAGCTTGCGCTTGCCCATTTCCTCCATCTCATCAAGAGTGGCGTTCTCCTCAACAAGGTTCTTGAACTTCTCAACCACAGCAGCGGTCTGCTCCTCAGTGAAATTGGGGTTGATGATGTACATTACCTCGTACTTTTCGGTTGCTTTTGCCATACTTGCACCTCCTTTTGGTCTTATGGCCCCCGGCATATCCGGGAGCAAGGATGCCTATCCATTGGATAAGCTTTATTATTATACCGTTTTTTTCTGTATTGTCAAGGGTTTTATAACATTTTTAAAATAAAAAAGCCTATACTTTACGGGATGTTTCCCATAAAGTACAGGCTTTAAAATTAAAACGCCATTAAGGGTGCGCTTCCGTCATCCTTTGTCTTTTCTATGGAACGGATTTCAGCCTCGTAGCTGTAACTTTCGTTGACCTGAACGGTAAATTTATCGCCCACCTTTTTGCCCAGAACCTGCTTTCCGAAAGGAGACTCCTTGCTTATAAGGCCCATTCTGGGGTCACAGCGAACGGTGGTAACCACCTGTATAACCTCCGTCTCATCATCCTCCGGCATATAAATTTCCACCTTGTCGAAAAGGCCCACTTCGTCCTCTCCTGATTTGTCGGAAATTACATGGGCGGTTTTTATCATTCCCTCCAGATAGCGTATTCTGCTCTTGTTGTGGTTAAGGTCACGCTTTGCAGTCTTATATTCGTCATTTTCGCTGAGATCGCCGAATTCTCTTGTCCTCTTTACTTCCGCCATCAGTTCCGGCATAAGATTAATTCTTCGGTAGTCAAGCTCTTCACGCATTTTTTTAATGTCTTCTCTTGTCAGTTCGTCGTGCATAATTTCTGCCTCTCATTACATATCAATATTTATGGAGTTAAGACCGTTTTTATCAAATTCATCCAGGTAGTCTTCCATACGGTCGGCAAGTTCCGTAAAATCCTCTGGGTCTGAGTCCTCAAGCCCTAAATCACGCCTTGCAAGTTCCTCGGCAAGGATATTAAAAAAGACCGCATCCTCATAGTCTGCAATCGCCTCGTGTATTCCGCCCTCTTCATATGCCTGAGATGGTAAAACGTGCCCCATTGAATAGCGCACAAGAGACTGCATACCTCTGGACGGGCTGAGGGAAAAGAGCTTTTCCTGTATATTGTCGTAGTCCTCAAAGCGGTCGGCGCCCCTTGTGGAATTTAATATCCAGTTGCCTATATAAACCATATCAAGAAGCCGCCTGAATTCCCTGTCTGTAAGTTCGATATTCATAACACCGCCTCCTTTGAGCTTATTGTCAATCTATTATAGCAGATTGCCAAGCTCAATTCCACTATTCAAAGAATACAAATTTTGCTCTCATATATGAAATTTTCCTTGTGTTAACAGGGGAAATGAGTTATATTAAGATGTCAGCGTATAAATATTTTTATTTTTAGGAGATCTTAATGGACAAAAGACCTGTGGGAATATTTGACTCCGGCTTGGGAGGTCTCACTGCCGTGAGGGCTTTAAGAGAGCTTCTGCCGAATGAAGATATTATATACTTTGCCGACAGCGCCCGTGTTCCCTACGGAGCAAAAACTCCGTCTCAGCTGCGGCGCATAGCAAAACAGGATATGGATCTGCTCTCTTCCTATGGCGTAAAGGCTATACTTGCCGCCTGCGGTACAGTTTCAAGCAACACCGGGGATATTATCGAAAGCTATCATGTCCCGGCTATGGGAGTAATAAACAGTGTTGTGAAAGTCATGGGGGAGATTCCCGGCCGCAGAGCTTTGGGAATTATCGCTACCGATGCCAGCATTAAAAGCGGTGCCTACCAGTGCAGGCTTAGTAAATTATGCCCTGACAGGGAGATTATTGCAGCGGCCTGCCCCGCTTTTGTGCCCCTTATAGAAAGCGGCCGCATTTCGCCCGACGATCCGGAACTGACCGATGCAGTAAGCAAATCCCTAAAGCCTATGAAAGACGGCGGAATTCAGGCCCTTTTGCTGGGATGCACTCACTTCGGCATAATCTCCGAGGCCATACGCCGATACCTTGGGGACAGCGTTACTCTTGTAAGCGCTGCGGATAGTGCTGCTGCGGAGCTGGCATCCTACCTTGAAAAAAATTCACTGACCGGCGGCAGAGGCAGTCTCCGCTTTCTTACAAGCGGCAGTCCCGATGAATTTTCCGCCGTTGCGGCGAAGTTACTGGGCACCTCAGATTTTCCAAGTCCTGAGC
>JAHHRS010000026.1 GCA_020025675.1 Oscillospiraceae bacterium | reverse complement strand
CCTTGGGGCCTGTCTCTCCGTCCTTACCTGCAGGACCGGCGGGGCCGGGGTCTCCTTTGGGGCCGGAAGGTCCAGCAGAGCCGTTAAATTGCCCTGTATCCGCCCTGCGCTTTACCTCCTCGGCCGTTTCAACCGCACGGTTCACTGCTGACTCTATGCCTGTCGTCCAGTCGGGAGTCGGTGGCACTGGCGGCCTGCCTGTTTTCTCAGCCCCCTGGTGTATCATTCCAATTGTAGCGTATACCGTTGGTATAATCAGCTGTCCATCTACATTTTCTCCATATACACCCACAGATAAATATTTACCTGGTATTATCATTGCTTCTTTTGGAATTTTGATAGAGTTGCCATTAATAGTTACAGTGGACAATAACTCCAGACCTGATTTAAAACACGCAGTTTTATGTAAACCTTGCCAATTCTCAGAAAAATTGAACTCAATTATTGGTCCAAACATTCCAGATGTTAAGATTTCGCTCTGAACGACAGAAGCGATATTGCCTTTAATTTCAATTTTTATCATACTCTCCTGCCTCGCTATCTTGCATTTCTGATAATAACCACACCGGAACCGCCACTTGCACCAGACGTATGGTATGGGCCGCATCCACCACCGCCTCCGCCGCCGGAGTTTTCTCTACCGCTTTGGGCATAGCTGCCGCCGGAATAGTAATCCGCACCTCTGCCGCCGCCGCTTGCGCCGCCGCTGCCCGCAGAGCCTGCCGGCTCTCTGCCGTCATCCCATCTTATTCCGCTTGCGCCACCACCGCCGCCTGCTCCGAAGCGGAAGCCGGAGCCGAAATAGGGTACAGCGAAATCGGCTTCGCCAAAGGCGTATTCGCCGCTCTGACCTGACGTTCCGTTGAATTCACCGTGTGTGCCCCCTGCTGCACCTCCATATGAACCTTGCTCTGCACTAACATCAAAGGCTACTGAATTCTCCCCTTCACCCCCAACGCCTATGTAGTAGTTTCCGCCTTCTGCTATTTTCAAGCCTTTTGCCATATTGCACTTGCCGCCTCGTCCGCCGCTGCCGCCGTCGTAATGGGTGCCGCCGTAGCCGTTCCAGTCAGAGCCGTTCCCGCCATTTTCACCGCCGCCGCAGCAGAATATATCTACCGGTGTTGGAGCGGAGTGAACGGTAAGCGTACCGGTTGAAAGAAAGCTGATTGCCCAGTCTCCATCCGGGTTGCCAGAAAATTTATAGTTGCCGGTGTAGGTGAAATCAAAAGCCGATGCCCAGCACTGACGGGCTGTGCCGTTAACACCTATGTATATTTTTTTCACTTTTCGTGCGGTATTTCCTACTCCAAGGTAAATTTTCTTCACCTTTCGAGCATTTCCTTCCACTCCTGCATATATTTTTTTTGCCATTCTTCCACCGCCTTACTCATATACAATATATAATTTTCCTGACTCCAAAGGCGATGAGCCGGAAGTAAGGTCGGAAGTTCCACTGGAATATGCTGGGGCAAAGGCTTCTTTAACCTCATCTCCAAGTTTTGCTAAAGTCACGGCACAGGGAGCTATAATATCACTTTTTACAGATTCACAGATAAGCTGCTGATAACCTACTGAGTTGGTTCCTATCTTGTCTTGAGTTACAGCTCTGTTAGCTATTTTCTCGCTGCTTACAGCTCCGGCGGCAAGTTTTTCCTCTGTTACTGACAGATTTTTAAGTTCCGCTGTGCCTACTGCCTCTGGGGCGATTTTGCCCTCGCACACAGCTTCGGGAGCTATTTTAGGTGATGTTATGGATTCATCCGGAAAAACTTCAGATACCGTCTGCTGTAACTTTTCATGCAGTTCTTCTATAAGCGCATTTACCTGTGCTGAAATTTGAGACGTGTCCACTTTGGATACTGAGTCTGCCATTATTCCGCAATATCGGGAATCTAAGCGCAGATCCGTTATGTCCTTGACCTCTATTGCCGCTTTCCCGGGTTCCCGGTACGCTTGATATAAATGTGCTTCGTAGAGAGCTTCGCTCTCAACTCTCGCAGGAGGTTGAGGATTACTTGACGGTACGCCGTGTTTTACCATTAGTTCAGTTGCATTCCGGTTTGCATCGTACTGAAGGATCACATGGTCTATTCGCGGATAAACAGAGTCCGGCAGGCCCAGTTTCACCGCGCTTTCGATTCTAAGCGCTGCTGCGACCCCCTTAAACCTTGCAAGCCGCATCCACGCCAAGCCAGGGGAAATGACCAGCGTATTATCTGCACCGGAAACACTGCATTTAAAATCTTCGTCACCATACACACCTGTGCTGCGGGTGCAGTGAAATAATGCAGCATCCTCCATAGAATAGTCCGTATTATCCAAGGGATACGTTACTAAGGTCATTCAATCACCTCGTTATAGTTATTGTTCCAATTTCCAGAACTGTTTTTATCACATTATTCTGGCTCTGCTGGGTAAATCTCACCAGTCTGGACTGCAGTTTCATTTTGTAATCCGGCAGAAGAACCGTTATAACATCACCCAAGTCATAAAGTTCTCCAAACTCCTGCGGAAGAGGATTTATGGCACATTCCCATGTCCCCTGCTTTTTAAGTAATTCCTCATAGCCTCTGGCTTCCAGTCTGGCTTCATATGAAGGAAGGCTTTCACCTTCTTCTCTTGTAATATCTCTGGCATCAACTATTAAAGTTCTTTTTTGTTCACCGTTACTTAAATCCACAACAACACATTTTCTGGCATCACCCTCACCTTCTCCGAGAACCACAGCCTTATTGCGTTTATTTGCAGTGGAAAGTGTAACTTCATCAATTTTCAGACTGCCGTATTGTTCAGCAAGAACTCTATTAGGGTTGACCGGAGGCTTGTACAGTTCAATCTTAATCTTCTTCCCTTCCCTTACCGCTCTAAAACCGGTATCAGTGTCTTGGCACATAGTCTCAAGTAAAACAAGCATACTTTTATTGCTTATATCATGGTCATATGTAACATCGAGATCTGATTGAGCAAACTCAATATTTTGAAACCTGTCGCTTGCATCGTAAGCTGTTTTTAAAGACTTAACAATATTGACGCCTGCTTTAATTGTTCCTATAAATGAAACATCTTCCATGCAGCGTGCTGCCTGGTGACCGTTAGCTATAATACGCCCGGATTTTACTCTCACGGTTTTAATCACCATAAGTGTTTTGCGATCAGCTCTCCCCACATAGCAATCCGGCTTTACAACTGCTTTGTATTCAGGAGTTGCCTGAAGCTCAAGTGTAAACGGCTGCACTGTGTTGTATCCTTCCGACCACATACAGGATATAAATTTTCCTCCTATTATGGCGATCCGGTTTAAATTCTCATCATAAAGACTAAGTTTCATAAAGCACCGCCTTCGCCGGATTAAATGAGAAAGAAGCGATTAGCGCAATACCGCCCTCATCATCAGTCGCTGATAGCAAATTATCTCCTGCTTCTAATTCAAATAATGATGAATCATCATCAATCCATGAAATAACGTCGGTAACAGTGCTGCCTGAAGTAAGCTCAGCCCTGAGCACGTTGTTTTCATCCCTGTAAACCGTTATATATTCTCCCGCACTTATCGTACCGTTTAATTTAATAAATGAGAAGTTAGACATGTTTGTTACCTTCGGATTTGTACTTGTACCATCTGAGCGAAGGACGAGTTTATATGGAACCCTGACATCTCCGTTATTTAACACATTAACATAACGTTCAGATGATCTGGTCCCGAACCGGTGAGGTTTCCCATAGTTAACCGGAAAGCGAAAGTTTTTCTTTGTTCCGCCAATAAGAAAATAGCTTTCAGTAATAGAAGAAAAGAACGGGTATGGAGCATAGAACTGCATTTTAAATAAACCGTTATTTTTTACAACCGAAAAGGTCGGTGCAGCTTTAACATAGACTCTGATAAATGAGTCCTTATTGAAAACCAAACGCCCTGAATCTAAGGGAGCGCAAACGGTTCTGAGTGAATTTTTTCTTTCTGTTATGTCTCCGTATACCTGACCTGTAACATCAATAGTACGTCCCGAAATTGCCTGAGTCTCGACCGTCTCTCCAATCTGAGCAAATCCTTGTGATTTGCCCAGATTAACTTCTACACCTTGACCGATATTCATGCCAAACCATGTACATCCAGATGGACCAAATGTGTATTTTTTCCCGTTGTTATTTTCAAACACTGCTTCAAGCACTTAACATCACCGCCAGTTCTGCCTGATATCTTGCTTCTTCCATAAGTTCAGCTGCCGTTTTAGCTTCGGAATATATATTCAGTATTATTGGTGGCATCTTTGAGCCATGGGCTGGGCTCTTATCAGGGCTTCGATAATTATTTGACCTCAGCGCAGTTTCCAGTTCCACCGGAGAGCCGGTTGAAAACTCTTTTACAGCATCATTTACAAGGAAAGATTTTTTTCTGATACCCATCGCAGTGCCTTCAGGTATTGCGTGGCCTATAACTCTGGCAAACACTTTGGAAGGACTGTTTATGCCCAGCGCTTCTTTTGCAGATTTCAAAGCATTGCTTGCAAGGTCTTTTAGAGACTGGTAAAGAGATGATGCTGTATTCCATATGCCGCTTATAATACCTTTGACTATATTCACACCTAATTCCAACCAGTCTATTTCTTTGAAAGCGTTGCATATTCCCGCAATAATATCACCGGCGGAAGAAATAACATCAGGTATCATTGAAATCAGTCCTGCAATCAGCTGTCCAACAAGAGAAATGCCCTGAGCCAGCAAATCGGGAAGGTGACTTGCAATAGTAGTAATAAATCCTGAGATTACTGTTGTTGCGGAACTTATAATGTTTGGAAGATTTTGAATTATACCGCTTGCAAGGCTCAATATAAGCTGTGCTCCTTCGGACAAGACAGTGGGCAGAGCAGATAATACAGCATTTAGGAAAGTATTGATCATACTGCCTATCGCACCTGTAAAGACAGGAAGCCCGCTAATAAAGCCATTTATAAATTGCAAAATTGTTGTGATACCCATATTAAGTATCATAGGAAATTGCTCTGACATAAAGGTTGAAAAGCCTGATACTATATTTCCGATCAAACCGGATATATTATCGGGAATCAAGGCATTTATGAATGTGAACACCGCTCCGGGCAGCGCAGTAAGAATGTTAAATATTGCCGGAGTCAGATTATCGATAAGAAAGGTCTTTATTGTGCCGGCAAGCGCATTAAGGGATGGACCTATGTCTTCTCCTAAAGTCAGATTGCCGAGAACGTCTTTGAAGGCTGCCTTCATCGCTTTTGCAGATCCCTGCAGGGTTGTTGCAGCTTCTGCTGCCGTTGCACCGGTAATGCCCATCTCATCCTGTATTGTGTGGATTGCTTCTACTACATCTGCAAAACTGTCTATGGAGAGATCCGCCATTTCACCGTTTGCTGTCTTTAACGCATTTGCATCCGCTATCAGCCTCTCCATTTCGGTTTTTGTACCGCCGTATCCCAGCTTCAGGTTGTCAAGCATGGTATAGTTCTGCTTTGCAAAGCCCTGATAGGCATCTGTTATGTGTTCCATGTCAGTACCCATCTTATTGGAGTTATCTGCCATATCCCTCAGGGCTTTGTCTGCCGCCGAAGCTGCTGCAACAGTGTCGCCTCCCAGACTTTGCTTTAGACTGGACGCAAAGCTTGTAACCTGCTCCATATAGTTATTTGCTGACATTCCTACAGTTTTGTAGGCCTGCTGAGCATTTTCTATGACTGCATCAGCGCTGGCACCAAAAAGGGTCTCAATACCGCCAATGCTCTGTTCAAGAGCTCCGCCTTCTTTGATAGTCTCCGCAAGGCTCTTGCCTATTGCAGCAACAGATATAGCTCCTTTCAGTTTACCGACAAGGCCCGAGCCATAAGCATGTCCGGCACGTTCACCGGCGGCAGGCATACCGCTTCCAAGTTCTTTTTCAAGATTTGCCTGCATACCACGAGCCGAAGGAATAATCTGTATATACGCTTTCGCTAATTCAGGAGCCATGGCCCACCCCCGTTCTCGCGCTCCATTCTTCTTCATATTCCTCTGCCGTCAGAAAGCTTTGGATTTTATCATTTTCATTTGATGCTCCGATAAGCAGTTCAACAATGGAACGTGGTCGGTTATAGCCACTCCGGGCATCTTCCGTCTGATACCAAAGCAGCGTTGACAGTCTGTCTACTGCTGCCGCTGTAAATAGTTCTAAGTTGGATACCTTTGTACCCGCCATTTTCATTTTTATTCGGGACGTATCCCTCAAACCGACAGCAAGCGTTGCCAGCAGAGTAACCGGCAGAGCTTGTAAATCATATATCCCGTATGTCTCCGCAAAATCGCAGACAAGAGCCTCTCGATCTGCGGCCAGCATGCCGGCGAGGGTCAGGAGTTTTTTCCCTTGGTTCCAAATGCCTTGAAAATCTCTTCCAGTTCCTTATTTACATCAGCAATAGGAACACGGCCGTCGGCTGCTCTCAGGTGGTTGTACATAAGCTTTTTCTGATTTTCTCCCAGTACCAGCTTTACCACCTGTGAAACAGCAAAAGCATTATCATCTGTCATTTCTTCCAGTGCATCCAAAAGCTCCATATTGTCAAAAGTATCTTCTTCTACATGGAATTTGAATCCACTGCTTGTAATACCGTCCATAATTCCGCCTCCTTAAGCCGATTTAATTATGTATTCGTAGTGCGTGTTGCCGGATGTATCCGGTGTAGCAGATATGGTAATTCCATAGCCTATGGGAGTATTGTCCTTGTAGACTATATCTTCCATAGCAGTTAATGAGGCGCTGGGTATAACAAGCCGCTTTGCAGCCCCGTTCTTAAGGAGCATATCAAATACCCAAATATACTCCTTAGCATCTTCAGCGTTTGCATTTACTGTAATTCCTGTCTCAAGTGTTCCTGTTACATTGTTATCGCCGTATACGGCTTTAAGCACATCAACATTAAGTGCCTCCAACAGCATGAATTTAAATGTATCCGGCTTGTCTGTGTTATAGTTGACAACTGTATCTCCGCCCCATGCTTTTGCTTTATCGCCTGAAGGACTGTTAGCGTTAACAACTCCGTCCTCCGACACATATCCAAGCCCTTTAAATTCTCCAGCAAGGGCTTCTTTGGCAGATACAGGTAATTTTGTTCCAAGCGGCGCACGGAATACAGCTCCGCCCTTGGCCGGCTTAGCTACTGACACTTTTTTGGAATCAACTGTACTTTCCATGTTTTCTCCTTTCAATAGTGTGTTACATCATATACCGCCTGATAGCGGTACTTTTTTCTCTTGATGTCAGGAAACGGATAGTCGCTGTTTAGCTTTGAGGAGGTCACCTCATCCAATTCAATCAGCTCATCCATTGCTATTTTTACAAGCTCATTAAGTTCAGCTGCCTCATATTTGCTCCGAGCATATGACTGAACCGCAAATGTTGCAGCAGGTATCAAATTTTCACGGCTGCTGCCTGTCTTATCGAGTATTACAAAGCTCTCTGTGGGTGTGTCCGGATATTCCAGATACACATTTACAGAGAGCTTTTTTTCAAGATAGTCTTTTATAATTTTTTCGATCATTTCAGTGACCTCAAAAGTGTGTTATTCTCGGAATTATCCTCCTTGGCGGCATTGCTTTCGGGATATACCATAGCATTAACACGATTCTTACCTGTATAAGAATCAGAAGAGTAACCCGCTCCGCACCTTTTAGCTATTGCATCAGCCTCCGCTTTGCAGGCAGCTGCCATTTCAGAAGATTTAAGCAACTCCCTTACCGCTCCACTGTTAAGTTCCACTCTAATTTTACTCAATTCGTTCCACCTTCACTTTCTTATTCCATTTAAGAGGGATATTTTCTTCTATCCATTCCAGCGGAATGCCGAATGTATGCCATTTTGAGCCGTTGAATTCAACAGTCGAATCTTCCCAGTTGTGCTTATCTCCTTTTGGTATGCTCAGTTCATATACGGCAGTTTTGCCGTGTATATCAAGTGTATCCGATACGTCAGAAGACTTTACCGGATTTATCAGTACATCTTTTACTTCAACGGGAGTCTCCTGATAAACCGGAGCATTGAACGGATCTGTCCCTACTTGTGTTTTCTCATACAGAGTTACCGCTGTTCCCTTTATTAAGGCCATAAATATCCAATCCTCCATATCTCTGCTGTCGCAGCCCCAGGCGGACAAGCTCCGAACGCTTAATAAAAAGTCCTCCGCCCGGTACAAGGAAAGTACCGGAAGCACTGTAACCTCCGGCACTTTCAGAGTATTGAGTCATAGGCTCCTGATCCGTAGATGTCATAATTGCACGAGCTACAACGTCAACGGTCACAGATTTTGCAACCATTTCAAGCGTTGGTTTAGCTTCTATCATAGCACCTAAATCCATACCTACTTTTTCTGCTTCATTCCTCAGACTGTCTGAGACCACCGGCAGCAGAGCTTCGGCTCGCTGAGCTTCAGCAGGTGTTAATGGCCGCCATAAGGCAGTTATATCGTCAATAGTTGCAAAGCATTCATTCATTCTTTATTAATCCATACGCAAATATCAGGCAGTCACAAGACGGGCAAAAGCCTTGTCATCCAGAATGCCCCAACCGATATATGCCTGAGCACGCAGGTAAACCTGTCCCTGACCCTTCAGATCCTTACCGGTATTATCAGGGTCTCCATAGGGGATCACCTCAACAGGGATCTGTTTGGAGTACCCCCACTTAAAGCAGTTTGCGAAGTCACCGATTATAGCCACGTCCTTGGTGGTTGATCCAAAGGATACAGTGGTGTTTACGCTGGCTGCAACACCGTTAATAGCATTAGGCTGTCCGCCCCATGCAAGCTCAGGATACTTTTTGGGACCATCTTTGCCGTTTGTAAGTTTGGCCATATCTGCGCTCATAGTCTTTGCCATTGCGATTCCGGTCATATCGTAATCACCAATAGCTGCCACAGCTGCCTCAATATTTGCATCAGGGTCAGCAGCAGTATAGGTCACAGTCTGACTACCCTTGTCAAAATGCTGAGTAATAAGCTCTGATGCCGCACCCGTTCTGGGGTTTAAGCCATGCATAGCCATGATGTCAAGGCCACGTCCAACCTTTTTAGCAAAGCCTTCGTTGAATGCCTGAAGTATTTCA
The DNA here is from genome assembly GCA_020025675.1 of Oscillospiraceae bacterium. Classification (GTDB taxonomy): domain Bacteria; phylum Bacillota; class Clostridia; order Oscillospirales; family Oscillospiraceae; genus Limivicinus. Next base: position 17,786 of record JAHHRS010000026.1, on the reverse strand, counting down.
ATCTGTTTCTCTTCGCTGGCGGTCATAAATTCTTCCGATACACGTGCTCCGTACTCAATTTTGACCGGCATCATTTTTACGGGGACGACCTTTGCTCCACCCTCTGAGTTAGCCTCGTTTTCGCCAACCAGGTTTACTTCCGCATCCATGGAGAATGTGAAGATATCCGTACCGGTAAAGACAATAGGAATCTGCTGAGAAAGCGCTGCCAATGAGGATTTACCCTTCACCTGAGAAAACATCTCAGTTACAAGTTCTGCCGGAAAAATTGTACCTTTTGAAATTTCTGCCATATTTTATTCTCCTTTCAAATTCTGCAGCATTGCTCTAAGTGCTGCTGTCTTGGGGTCATGCTGAGTTTCTGCATTATAGCCGGGAGGTGGGCCCTTTACTTCACGGAGCTGTCCGGCCATAGTCTTAGCATCCGCCATTATGTCTTTTTCTGTTTCTCCGTGGAGACGGTCAGCCATATGAGCCGGTATACCATTGTCGGCCGCAATACGCTGTTTAAGAGCCGTCACTTCATAGGCTTTGACCTGCCCCTGAAGCTTAGTTATGGTCTCGGCTCCCGTATCCCGCTCTGTGGTAAGAGTGGTGATTTGTGCCTGAAGGTCTTTTACATCGCCGTATGCATCTTTAACACGGGCTTCAAATTCCTCCTGAGTTGCGATAGGTGTAAATTCCATGTTTTCCTCCTTGCCCTTTTAAGGGCTGTATTTACTATCAGACTTACGCCTGTCAGTAGCTTATTTTCTGTTTGCGGTGTACTTTCTGCTCACTGCATGCCCAATATGCAAGAATCATACTATCCATTAAGGACTGTTCCGCCCCGTCAAGCAAAGGCTTAAAGCCGTACCCGCCGTTTGAGCCAATGGCTCTTTTTTCACAGTTGCTTACAATCTGAACCATAGACGGCTGCGCCATATGGCAGATTTTCTTTTCATATATTGCCTGCTGAAATGCAGAATTTGCAGTAATAACCTGTTTTACAGTAGGCATTAACGGAGCTTTCAGCCCGTTTTTTTTCATCGTTTCAGCCAACAGTTCTTGCCCGTTTGCGCCGTCAACTACAACTTTTTCTATATCGGCCTTTGCCAGAAAATCAATAATCCATCGATGACCCGCTCTACGAGGTCTGCAATCAATTCCTTCAACAAAAATACGACCGTCTCCTGTCTTTACTGCAATGGACATAGCCGTATTTGTGCCGTCATGACCGTATTTCACGCCTACAAAGAGTTTTCCGTAGAAGCTTGGCATCGCTTCGCATTTGAGTTCCAGCCACTCATTTCTGCTGATAGCTGATTTCTGGTTATACCTCAAAAACAGGCCGAGCCTTTGAATATTGAAATCTATTTCATCGGAGCCTATTTCATCCTGTATTGAGCGTTCAGTTAAAACCGTGCCGAGAGAGGGATTTGTTTCATACCATGCATCTTTATCTTTCGGATTTGTCATTTCATCCACTGACCACTCCGCCCATCCGGTGTTTTCTGTTTCCCCCTGAAGTGCAGCATTTCTAAGCTTCAAGAACACCGTGCCTGCAGATACCGGGGTGGGCGGCGTTCCGCAAAACAGTGTTTGCGGATTTTTTGAGTCCGTAACAACATATTTCAGAGCGCTTTCCTCTGAATCCTGATATTCCTGGGCTTCATCTATTACTAACAGGTCAAAACCTTCACCGAGCCCGCCCTTGGATGATCGGGTGCGAAAGTCTATAACTCCTCCATTTTCACCAAGAAAGACTATTCGCTCCAGGCCAAGCTGCTTGGAGTATGTATAGTGCCTGTCATATTTTTCCCCCTTCTTTTTTCTGTTAACTTCCGTATATCCTGCCGCATCCAGCAGAGCCGCCAGACGGCGGGAAGCTGAAGAGCTTGTCGTAGTTCTGTGGGCTGTATGCAAAATACGCTCACCATGTTCGAGACCCCACAATTCTCTTATCGTTAAAATCTCATTTTTTCCGTTACGTCTGGGTATCTCCCACCCAAACTTCGTATGAGTCCATAAGCCGTCATCATTAACAGCCAGGATGTCATACATCATAAGCTCCTGCCATTGCTGGGCTGTGCGGCCTGTCCCGCTCCACGCCGTATTATAGGCATCAATAGCATCCTGTCCGTAGCTCTTGGTGTATGGCAGTACAATAGACTTTGTAGGTGTCTGGCGGCCTTTCCTTGGCTCTGCCATGCTTACCTCCTTAAATTTGGGCATGAAAAAGCACGGTGCAAATGCATCGTGCTTTTAATAATATATTTGAATTTTCAGAACATTTTAAATTTTATTGCTATCTCTCCGTTTATCTCTGTCCAAAATGCAAAAGTGAAAAACTTTTCTGACCAACTATCCAGTTCGTCGCTGTCGGAAGACTTTTCCCATATTTTTTCAAATTCTTTTGCCTGTGCATCCGGAATTAACCATCCGCTTAAATCGGAGATTTCCATTTCTTCGGTCTCTTTATTATTTCCTTCATCGGATGACAGAAAGAACACACCATTTTGTTTTCTCGCTTCTGTCTGAACAAGTTCAAAAAACTTTTCAAACTTTTTCCCTTCGTTGGTTTTTAACCCTCTCATTCGTAATGCCTCCCTTCAGCAGTGTTATGAACTCGCCGTTTTGGCTCTCAAGCACAACATCTTTTTCTTTCAGGTGAAACAAGACCGGATATTCCTGCCCTCTCCATTCACCATAAAAGCGTTCGTCTGCGTTTTCTACAATATCGTTTATTAAATTTAGAATTCTTTCTCTATCATCTGAACTTTGCGGATTCAAACCGTAATCCTGTGCGTGTTTACCAACTTTTTTACCAAACTGTTTTTCTGAAAAATGAAGCTTATGCTTTATATACGGTTCTCCTGTTTTAGGGTTAGTCGGGAATAATTTTTCATGAATTTCTGACAGGCCTGCAAAATTCTTTCTTTTATTTATTTTATCATATTTTTCAGGTTCCTGCCACCGTTTTGTCCAGACATTCTGCCTTTTTCCATCTCCGGGGTTATACTCAACAGTGCAACGACAGTTCTCATGCCGGCGGTATACATCGTCCGGCACATCGGGGTATGTATATTCCCCGGCAAGCATTGAACACCACTTACAGCATTTATGCTCTGCTTTACGTATGACTTTTGGTGTTAAACCAACCTTTCCATGAAATGAAACATTCTTTCGGATGGTTTCATCCACTACGTTAAGAGAGAAGTTTTTAACCGGTTCATCAAGTACCCATGAAACATCGTCAAAGTGTTCAGCGTTTGATACCTTGTCGATAATACCGTTTATTCTATCGTGGTTAAGCTCAGCTTTTTGAGCTTTTATCCCTATACCTGCTGCATCATTGAGTGAAGTCTGCACATCTGCCGCCGCTGAGCTTATAAGCTTATAATCATCTTCGAGAAGGGGTCGCAGAACCCGCTCCGCAATATTATAATACAGTCTCCCGTCTGGCAGTATGTCTGAAGAAAGCTTATCTCCGAAAGCATTTGCAAGTGCCTCACCTATACAGTAAGCATAATCTTCTGCTGTCTTATAATCAGCGGTACCGTCCTTAATAAGCTTCATTAAGCGTTTTACTTCGCTGCTGTTTTCTACATTATCGGAAAATCCCTTTTTCAGAATTTCAAGAAGCTCCGGGCCTATATCTTTCATAAGGCCCCCTGTCGGCTGTCAGGTTCTATTCCTGTAATATCATGCAACGCTTCAGCGCCTATATATCCGGGACACGCCTGGTTAAGTTTGACAGCTGCATCACCTATTGCCGCTATTGTGTGGGCATCAGGTTCGAATATCGGATTCCATGCAGGAATTGTCTGGTAGAGCTGCTGTCTTGTATATGGGTAATTGTCTCTCACGCATGCCGCCAGATAGCCGGCATTCAGTAGACCCGCTCCGAATGTTCGCTGAGCCTTACGAGCTAACAGCCTGAGATTTTCATGGCTGGCCTTGATTGCTTCGGAGCTTGAAGGATTATCCTTTACAAAGCCCAGATCATCCGGAGTAAGGCCGGTTTCTCCTGCAAAAAGAGAGGCGAAGGTACGCAGCTGGTCAATATACGGCTGCATTGATTGCTGGCTGAACTGTCCGATTTTGGGTGCTTCCCCTTCATCGTCTTTCGTAAAAGTAAGCAGCGTTGCTATCGACGCTTTCCATTTATCGAACTCCTCAGCGCTGTCAGACAAGCCGGAAACCCATTTCTGCGGGAATGAATAAAATTCTGCACTTACCTCACTCCTGAATAATGTTCTCAATGCTCCCTGTGTCAGTTTCATGCAGGCTCGGCTAATGCGGGAATGTCCGAAAGGACGTATTGCATCCGGCCTGTATATTATAGGCACAAGCAAAGGTGCAGGGGCACGGTTTGTATCAACACGGGTAAGCTCTCCATTAGTGAAATACTCAGTTTTCCCCGGTGTGAAGTATGCCTCCTGTACGGCATTTCCGAATTTGTCCCGCTCCAGCACTGCGTAACCCTCTTTAAGCAGGTATGTGGCCGTGTCTATTTCCCCTGTCGCATCAGCGCCGCTTATAACCTCCATACGTGGAAATCCGCTCACATCTTCCGATATGTAAATGAAGCTGCATGAACTTATAAGAGCCGAAAGGAAAGAGCTATCCGGAAGGATGTCCATATTGTTCATGTAGAAAATAGTATTGAGATCAAAGTTGTCATTTCGAAAGCCGCGGAAGTAGAGACGATCTGCCAGACTGTCTACTGCTTTGCCGCACCAACCTAGGGACTCTGCCATCCATGTAAATTCACTTGGGATAATTGTTTTTACATATTCCATGGAATTTTTCATGTCATAGTACCGATAACGCAGTAAAACCCGTGTTCGCTTCCGGGCAAGTTTATTTTTCAGATATTGCATGCCCTTAGGCGGCATATGCATCGCTCCTTTTCTTTTTTAGTCAAAAATTCTCAGCGAGATATATTCCCAGTACGACTGTTGAATGTCGGGAGCACCACGGGGAGGGGCTTACCCCCCTCTATTTTGCCTTGTATGCACCCCAGTCACACGACTGCGGAAGAACACGGTTAGAAATAAGCTCGTTTTCTGCGGCCTTGCTGCTGCGTCTGAGAAGTTTATCAGATTTTGCTCTGTTGCAGGTCCAGTGAGCAAGCTGAAGATTCTCTATATCACTTGGATGCCCACCACGAGCTACTGGGATTATATGGTCAATACACGGAGACAACGGATGTGGATACCTAAGATCCTTGTCAACGGGCTTTCCGCATATGCCACATATAGTCTGTGTTGCCATAATTTTCTTTTTATTGCGATCAAACGCAAGGCGATGGGTACCGTCTTTATCCGGTCTGTTTCTTGTCTGCGCCATTATCTTCTCCTGTTCGTGCATAAGTAAAGAGGCTCGGAAATTTCCTGAGCCTCTTTGAAAAACTATTTATTATATACATGATATCATGTATATAAAGATTTTCAACCCAAGCCATTCCCGAAGTTATATAGAATTGCCATACATAGCCATTGTGAACATGCGAAGAGCAGAGTTGCGGCGGTTATATACCGTTTTCTCCTCTATCCCCAGCTCCTCTGCAAGCATGGAGGCCGCGCCCCTTCGAGGGGAAACAAAGAAGTAGTCGAGTATCTTCTGATTTTCAGCTGTCAGCGCATGTAAGGCCCGTTCGACCCGCTCAACATCTTTTTTAGTTGACTTTAGGACCTCTTCCAGTTCTTGCTGCATAACAAGATTGTTAAGCAATGCATCTTCTCTTGTGTCTCCGCCTTTTGCTCCGCTGCTGTCTGCAAGTGTGCTTTTAATGCTTACCCTTGAAGTTTCAAGCTCAACAATTTTGCTCGGAATATTCCGCAGTGCTGCATACTTTGCCTGAAGCTCCGAAAGCTCATTTACAGCCTGCATTCTCCATATATCATACATTGGTTTACCTCCTTATTTGCCCGCTCTGGCTTTTTCTCCTCCGCCTGAATAGCGGTGGAATTTACGCTGAGCCAGCGGGCGAAAAATATATTTATACAAAATTGTATTGTTCATGCAGTACGCACATTGACCAGTAGTTTGACTATCCTCATCTGCATATATTTCCTGACTGCGGCTTAATTTGCGGGCGCATTGCTCACAGCAGAAAGCTGTTCCCCAGTATGTAATCGTGTCCCGCTCCGAGTTTTTATTTTTCACTATCCCGCTCCTTTTCCTTTTTCATTGCCTTTCTGCGTTCAGGTCTTGGCATAACTACTTTACCGCCTCTCACATAAGGACGGACGGGCAGAGTGTAGCGCATGTATGCACTTGCAACGTGGCCTTCTTCGTCAGTGTTATGTTTAAATTCCTGCATTACTGCATCTTTCGGAAGTCGGATGTCCTCCACATCCTCAACCGGTACAGGCTCTGTAATTATGGGCTTGTCCATATTTCGGGTACAGTGGTATTTCTTTCTGTTCGGTGCGTCCGTCACATTGGCTATCAAATAGGCTGCCAGCTCGCTGTGGTCTGCCCTGCTGTCTAAAAAGTTTACAGAGTAATCGCCAAGCTTCATTTCATCCCATGCAGCTCTCAAGGCTTCCTCCGCCTCGGCTTCGGCTACGATATGATGATGCAGTCTTGCAGGACGGTTAGACTTCGGAGACCAGTCCGCAGTATTCCACACGATTTTCGGGTTGCGGCCGTAAGCCTTTTTAAATTTATATCTGGCCTTGTTGATAACCTTCCCGATAACCGCCTCTGCCTCTTCATAGCTTTTCGGCAAATGCTCATTGTCGTATCTGGCCACAATGTGCAGGTCTCTGGGATTTGTATTGCAGTTAAGGATCTGAGCCAGAGTCCTGACGGCGGCATCTCTGTTTTGTTTTATTTTCTTTTCGGATGTATTTCCGGCCACTCTGGGAGCTCTCCCCTTGGGCGGCTCTCCCGGCTTTCTCATGTTCATATATGACCGTCTCTTCTCTACTGTTCTTCCTGATATAATCTGATATTCCACTAAGACTCTCACCTTTCCCTCTCCTTTTATTCTAAACTTAGCCGCTAAAGAACCTTTAAAGAACGCGTGCGCGTTCTTATTTAATAAGTAGTAACTTTTCAAAGTTCAGGATTTCAGCTTTGTCTAATCTGACGCAAGTACACTCATAATGCCGTCCGACCTTTCGGGCAGTATTATCAGTTCACTCTCTTCAAGCCCCCGGATTTTCCGGGGGCTTTTTCAAGTTAAAACGGTGGGGCTACAATAGTGGAGATTGCATGAAGAAACACAAGGTTAACTTTTCTGTCTGCTCGTTCCAGCTGCAATACTTTATAGTTATCGTCATAGTTCCGAATAACTCCCTGCATCTGGTAGCCGTTGGTTGTAATGATCGTAACCTCCAGTGCCTCTCTTATCATGTACTTAAAATCAATCATTTCTATGTCCTTTCTCGGCTTTTCGCCGCATTTTGTTTAGGTCATTTGCCTTGTACAGCTTATCTATTGTGCGTCGGCTGCAGAATTCACAGCTTCGGCGCTTAGCTTCGCTGTCCGGCATTTCCTCAAATTTCAGCGCATATCCCAGTGACTGACGGCAGGATGGACATACTGCGATTACCAAATCCTCCGCTTCTTTTTCGGCCATCATTCCAGTACCTCCCCTGTATCTTTGTCTACCGGTATTGTCTCTGACAGTGCCATTAACAGTGCCGACAGGCGCCCGCTCATGTCAGTCGGGTTTATTTCGAGCGGCATAATAATAGCCTTGAGCATAAAGCCTGTTTTTACAGCCAGATACACTTGGCCGGATTTAGTGACCCGCTCATACAGAGAAAACTCACTGTCCATAATGGGTTTAAGGTATTCCGGATCATAAAACAAAAGTCCCCTGCTTGTAATTTCCGGATACATTACCTGTCCGCCGTAGCCTATGGACACAAGCTGAGGCGGCGGAAGCTCCCTTTCATCGGTGCATACATCGTCAAAGCACAGTCCCTCCGGCTTGGTTTCCCAGTTTATGAGCATTTTGCCGCTCTTGCTTTCCGGAATATCCAGTACTATGGGCAGTGTTTCCGGATCAAGTTTCGGCAGTCCGTAGAGCGGATATGCCGCTCCTTTTAGGAGTACCCACTGTGCGTCCTCAGTGCTGCATAGCCTAATCGCCTTTTCTTTCTGTGCTATGGCTGCTATCGCTTTAATTTTCATTTCTCAACCTCCCGCTCATATTATCAAGGAGAGCTTTAACAGCTCTCTCAAATTTTTGTGCCGTCTCCGGCTGCAAATCCCTTACTTTATCCAGTGTGTCCATGAGCTTATTGAAATCAAGCTGTACCTGCTCAAAATATGCTTTAAAGACAGCAGCCTCGGGGCAGCTGAGTGACAGTGCTTTGCCAAGCTCCTCCGCCTTTGCTTTGTATGCCTCTGCTTCTTCCTTTGCGGCCGCCGTTTTTTCTTCGGCGGCCTTTGCTATAAGTTCAGCCGGTATCTCCGGATTTTTACGGACTTCATCAAGCTCTGCTTTTGCCTGCCTTTCTCCGTTCTCCGCCTGTCGAACCTTTTCCTCCGCCTTTTCTCTCGCCTTGGCGGCGGCAGAAAGCTTCTTTTCCAGTGCAGCTTTTTCCTTTTCGGCTGCCTGTCTGATCTTCTCTATACGCTCGTCCGCATTGTCGGCCTGCGCCTTAAGCTCTCTGGCCGCTTCGCTGAGGGCTGTATATTCGTCACACTTTTTGTTCAGCAGTTCGGCCGTATCTGCCCTTTCCCGCTCCGCCTCTTCTTTTTCTTTTATGAGCCTGTCAAGCTCACGGGTGGATATATCTTCAATATGGTGCTCCTCTGCCCATTTCTCCCGCTCCTCCGAGGGTATTGCAATAAGTATCAAAGCCTTGGAAATGCTCAAATTATTCAACGTTGAATACTTTGTTTCCGCCCCAAAAAGCGAACCCTGTGCGGCTCCGTATTCGTCAAATAATTTCATTAAACGTGATGCCGTTGGCTGAGAAAATTCAAACTCTGTTTTAAGCCAGTGCCCCCACTCTCCGTGAGGCAGCAGCTCTTTTGCCTCTGTGAGCCTCCGGCCTATTTCGATTGCGCCTTCAAGAGCCGTACGGCGGACTGTGCCCTGAATGGTTCGGATTTCCGCCGTTATGGTGTTTATGTCCCGGAACGTTGCCGGTATAGCGTTCTCGTTCATGCTGCTTTCCTCCTTCTGTCCTTTTTCTTATTTAGAATGCACCAGGGCTTCAGTACTTCCTCTTCCCACCGTGTTACAAAATCAAGTACCTTTTGCGGAATTCTGTGAGAGTACTGTTTATGATCCCCATGCCTTTCATTGCCGTAGCCGTGGAGCTGAATTCTGGAAGGTTCGTCTTTAGTCAAGTCTTCATTGAGTGTGTAATAGCTCCGCTCAGGCCTGCGGTAATGCCGAACAAAAAACACAGGTTGTCCGCTTACATGTTCCTCACAATATCCGCCGACACAATGTTTTAGGGTTTCCCCTTCTTTAACAAGTTCAATACCGGTTTTGGGGATTACAATAGATAAGTCCCCATCATTCCATTCCAAGTCCTTGTGCCTCTCATAAAATGCTTTAAAACTCGCATCATATTGGCATGTTTCCGCTGATTTTACTTGTTCTAAGGCTCTGTCATGTGCCACCCTCAGATTTTTGGGGCGAAGTTGTTCATTCGTAAGTTCTGTTTCTCCGGTTATCTGTAATATTTCATCAAGGGAGTCTATGTAATCCACATAGGCCAAGGCCGCCGTGTTTATATTCCGGTAGTCCTGCTGTTTGCGCAGATAAGGTAATAAGCCGCTCAGCTTAATACCTTTACCTACTGACAAACTGGTCAGCCTGTATGTGTCATTCATTTCTTTTTCCCACGCTAACCACTGTTGATAACTTACACTCTCAACTAATTTTGTGTACTCTCGCCAGCATTTGTAGCAGACAAAATCACCATGCTCTGCTATAAATTTGAATTCTGCTCTGTTGGCAGTGCCAATCATCCTGTAAGGCTTGGTTTCGGCCCAGTTTATCCAGTTGAAGTCTCCGTTAGAAGCAAGCTCTTTATAAATAAAACGGCTAAACCCTGTTTTTGCGATAGTTTCTATTCCTGGATGTTTAAGCCAAAGTTTGAAATATTTAAATGCAAGCTGTCCACCCGCTGTGAGATACTCTTTTATGCCGCTTTTTTCGCCTGTTTTGCCGGTCTGATCCTGAAGGGACTCGTCCCACATCACAGCACCTTGTTTTCTTCTGCTGCAGCTCTCCCATGAATAGTAAAGTTTTTCTTCCGGGTCTGTCAGGCTTTTGCGTTGCTCCCATTTTCCTGAACCGTACATGATGCCATACCCTCCGGTTTTCAAATGACTAAAGCGCAGCAGCTTTCTTTCCGTCAGCACAATAGCTTCCGCAGGCTCTGCATAATCGAGCCGACCGTATTCATCTATGGAACTATGTATCAGCCAATAAATTACCGCCGTGTACTTGTCTATACTTGTTAGCTGTCCTACCATCAGGCTTTGAGTACGTCCGTTGATAATATTCTTTTTATGACATGCTCTCAACTGTTCTTCGCAATACGGGCAAATGATTGTATCTCCATCCCGAATTTCTATCGCAGACAAATCTTCTCTATTCCAGTCTCCGGGTACTACGGTACCGTCCAAGTTATCCAAAAAAATCATACCCGGACTTCTATACACGTCTTTGGGTGCATAGCCTGCTATCATCTCACTGCCGCAAGCAGTGCAGATGCATGAAGTAATCCAGTGGCTTTTCTCTATAAATGGGCTGTCTACATCCTCTATCGTTTTAGAGCTTGTCCGGCTGTATATCATCAAGTTGTCTCCCAGCTCATCCATATAATTGTTTGTTGTCCAGCTTATTAAGCCGGGAGGTGCTTCCTCTGGGAGCATTGACATGATTTCATTATCTGTCATTTTTCCGCCTCACAAAAAATCGGACAGTTCGATAATTGCCGGCTGTTCTGTGTCTTGGCTTTCTTTAGTTAGCGGCAGCCCGTAAAACTCTCTGATTATTTTTTCTGCTTCAGTTGGTAACACGCATACGCAGTTAGAGCCGTGCTTGTGTTTGCTATCTGCAAAAGCTTTTATTTTCTTCTCACAAGCTGCAAGGCTCATCGCTTCTATCTTCAAATCCGCCTCGACCAGCTCTGCACAATGCATGTCTCCGCAGCAGATCTCTTTAAGCTGCTCCCCTACCATCCAAGGAGCCGTACCTTCAAGGCCCTTCTGGGCTTTACTTATGATTGCATTTATATCCATCCCTACCGTCCTTTCATCTTGTGCAAATGCTGATTATGCATTGCCTTAATTGCGCCATCATGCAAAAGCCTGTCCGCCTCGCCGCTGAGATAAGCGGCCCTGTATTTTTCCTTCTGCCGTCGCTCATATTCCAGACCTTCCGGACAGTGCAAGCGGCAAAACGCACTTCTTTTCCGGCAATCGGGAGTGCATGGGCAGGGATTATCCATTTTTCCCACTCCTTATAACCCGCCGAACTTCTCGCTCTGCCGTGCAGGCCGCCGCCTTAACGGCGCTTTTAAGCTCCCGCTCCACCGTCTTTGCAGCCTTGCACCTGTCGCAGATGGCCTCAAGAACTTCCTGGCTTTCCGCAATGGAGGGCTGGACACACACCTCACAAACCTGCTCCATTATGCTGTCGAAGTATCTGTCGGTGTTTATCAATTAAGCCACCCCTCTCTGCCGTCTCTCTCAGCCGCGTTGCCCAGCGCCCATTTTACGGTTTTTACACCCCAGAAAGCCCAGACAACGGCGGTAAATATGTCATTTTGCAAAAAGCATGTAAGTAAAAACAGCAATATGTTGTAGTGCTCAAATAGAAAAATAAGTATTCTCATTTCCGCCCTTCCTTTCCCGGACACCATTTAGGCTGTATTATCTGAAAAGGCTTGTCCGAATATCGTCCGCAGTCAACTGTTCTGTGCCTGCCCAGCCACGGCGCTTTTGCAGGATTTTCGCAGTTAGAGGCAGTTCCGCCCGGTCGGGACTCAAAAACCAGCCATTTACAGCCGTCGCAGTATGGTTTCATTTTCTTCCCTCGTTTGCAGGAAGCTTGTGGTTTCGGCGCCATGTGTATACGCTGGATTCATTGCAACCCAAGGCCTCCGCAATCTCTCTGTCATTCCGCCCTTTGTCGTACAGTTCTTTTCCCAGTTTCCAGTCCAGATGATAGGCATTGCTTTTAAGCCCCTGTTTTTTGCGCCACTCCCAAACAGACCTTGGGGATTTGTCGATAATGTCCCCGATCTGGCGGTCGGTCAGCCCTTCTTTATATAGCTCCGCCGCCTTTGCCCATATATCGGCTGTCTCTATGAGCGGCTCTGCAGGTTTCGGTTTCACCGGCTGAATAGGTTTTACTATGGGCGTTAGCTTGACTTTCGGCGCCAATTTATATGTGGCACTGGGGTTCCAGTGGCATTTCCAGCACCTCTCATAGCGTTCAACCACTCCGCCGCATAATATGTTTCGGTTATAGATGCAGACTTCTTGAATTTTGGCCATCATGCCCTCTCCATTTCTTCAAAGCACGCTTCTATTACTTCCCGGTTGCTGCGTGCGGAAATAATGTCAAGCGCTGTGTTGACCCTTTTGTTTTCCGCAGACAGGCGGACGTTCTCCGCCTCCAGCTGCTTCATGTTTTTCACAAGCTCCTGCCTTTTAGCCGTAGAGCCTTCACAGGCATCTGTCAGCAGCTGTACATCTGCTTTGTGCTTTTTCTGCTCTTGGGCAAGCTTTTCCCGCAGTGAAACATTTTCCTGCTCCAGTTCCCTAATTCTGCCCATTGCCTCTGCCCAGCCGTCAGCTGTGGCGGTGAAGGCGGCGGAATAAAGATCAAGGCTGTCATCCCACAGCTTTTCCCATTTTTTCTTTTTGTTTTTAAGTATCATATTTCTCCCTTGCTTTCTCCGGCCCTATGAGTTAAAATAAGCTCATAGGATTTTTTCTAACTATTTCCTTAGCCGTCACGGTGTAGCAGACCGTGGCGGCTTATTTTTTGCTGTCGAAAATCTTTGACCCCTCCAGCACTATCCCCGCAGTACGTCGCTGCGTTGACTTCCGGTATCCCCTGCACTGATCCGCAGGTTCAGGCCGCCGCTTGCCTGTCATTACCAGATAGTCGCAGCTTTCCGTGTGCCGGCAGTAGTACCGACAGCTTCGGGAATGCCTGCATTTGCCCATTGCTCCCTGCCACCTCCATTTCACAGATAATTTTTCCCGAACTCGCGGATGAAGTCTTCCGTAGTCCAGTGGTAACACTCCATTGCAGCTTTCTGAGCCTCTGCTTTCAGCCGTCTGTTATTCTCTGGGTTCTGGTGTATCGCCTCTTTACCATACACATGGCAGGGCTCGTGGTGCAGAAGCACCCACAGCCCCAGGCGCTTGCTTTTTTCTCTCAGAGCGCCGCCAAAAACTTCATGCCGGTTCAGGTTATCCCCGCTCATACCGCAGAGCCAGCACCGGCCGTCCTCTTCCTGCATAATGCTCGGTGCGTAGCCGTTCCGATCAAGCCTTACTCCGTATGCGTTTTTCATAATTTGAACATGCTGGGTAAATGCCTGTAATAGTAAGCTGTGGCATTTATTCTGTCTTCTTCCAGATCTAACGCTTTGCAGATAGCGTGCCTCTGTTCTGCTTTCCAGTCCTCGGTGTGCTTTTCATTGAGAAGCACCCTGATATTTGCGCTGCTGATACCTGTTTTAGAGGCCAGCTGCTCATAATTGAGCTTGTGCCCTTTTATGTTGATGCGCTCCCAAATGAAGGCTTTCAGCAGGTCTACTTCCGGAAGTTGCGGGATTGAGTACTTATCAAGTCTTGTTCTTGGCATTTAATTTCACCTATCTTTCATTTTTGCGCTACGCAAATCATCTCGAAAAAAAATAATGCCCGAAGTCATTATCTGAAACCTCAAGTCTTTTTGCTACTTTTTCTGCTTCTTCAAGGGTAAAAGGCCGAATATTATTGATTTTCTGGCACATTGTTGGTGTCGCAATATTGACAGCACTAGCAAGCTCAGCTTGTGTAAGTCCCAATTCTTTCATTCTTGCTTTAATTGCATCTGTATTAGGCATTGTATCACCTCGCCTTTCTTTTGCATAGTGCAATTATAGCGCTACGCAAAAGCTTTGTCAATGTTAATTTAAATTTTATTTGCAGAGCGCTAAAAACATGTTGCACTCTGCAAATTTTAATGTTATAGTTTAAGTGTACTTACGGAGGTAACTATAATGAGCAATGTAGATATTGGAAAACGCATTAAAGCGCGTCGGCTTGAGTTAAATATGACTCAAGGTGATATTGCCGGAGAAATCGGTGTAGCAATTTCCACAATTCAGCGATACGAAACTGGCTCTATTGACAAAATAAAACTTCCAGTGCTTGAAGCTATTGCACGTGCTATACATGTCAGCCCAGAATGGTTAGTAGGGAAAGCTGAGATAATGGCATATGAAAATATTATTCCCATGCCAAAAATGAATAAAGTCCCGCTCGTTGGAACAATAGCATGCGGAGAGCCAATTCTTGCCACGGAAAACATTGAGTGTCAGGTAGACGTTCCATCTCACGTTCACGCTGATTTTGCCCTGCGTTGTAAAGGTGACAGTATGATTAACGCTCGTATCTATGACGGAGATATAGTTTATATAAGACAGCAGCCCACTGTTGACGACGGTGAGATTGCCGCCGTTCTTATCGACGATGAGGCTACCCTAAAACGTGTTCACTTTTATTCTGATCATATCGTTTTATCGCCTGAAAATCCGAATTATAAGCCCTTATCCTTTTGGGATGAAGATATGAATTCCGTCCGAATTCTCGGAAAAGCTGTATCATTTACAAGTTTAGTAATATAAAAGCCTGTCATTGTAGACAAAAAATATTATAAAAGGGTGAAAAAAATGAAAATTTGGGGAATCGTTTTTGCAGTTTGCGGAGTTATTGTCCTTTTAAACGCTGACTTTGACAGCGCATTTGTCTGTTTCGGTCTCGCTGCGCTTCTCATTTTCCTATGGTATAGGAAAAACAAAAAGACTGTGCCAATAAGTTCTGCGCAGACTGTTCAACTCGCACAATGGCCGGAAACACTTCAAGATGAAGCCCTTGCGTATCATTATGAAAATGTAAAACTTTATACGCCTCCAAGATACGAAAAGAATCGTCCCCGCATTAAAGCTGGCGCTGAATTAGACGTTATGCCAGAACCGGAAAATCCCTACGATAACAGAGCTGTTAAGTTTTCTTATAATGGGCAAACCATTGGTTACATAAATAAGGGTAGATTGCAGGATATGTTTAATGATTGGTTCACATACAGCCATCCTTTTATTGTTCGCTTTCTGGAATACGATAGTCCCGAAAGTGTAGCTGTAAATATTGCTTTTTATCGAGGCAACGATAAAAAGCAGTCAGTTCCGGCTGAAGAGGATTAAAAATAAGCCCGCTCCATGAGGAACGGGCTTTCTTAGAAAGGAAGATGCTGAATGAAATGTAAATACTGTAAACGGCAGATTCCGGATGAATCTATCTACTGCATGTTCTGCGGGGAAAAGGTTATAAAGTCCAAAAAGAAAAAAGCTGAGGTAAAGGTACCAAAGCCACGGCAGCTCCCCTCCGGATCATAGAAAGGGCGGTTGAAATGTATAATCTCAATGAAATGATAGGAAGAATTAAGACTATAAAGAAGTCTCTAAAACTCTCTAATGAGGACCTCGCAGTGATGTCCGGTATTCCCAAAGGGACTCTTGCAAAGATTTTGGGTAGCGAAACTAAAGACCCTCAGATTTCTAATATCATCAAGATAGCTCAAGCTCTTGATGTTACCACAGATTATCTTATATATGGAGAAACTCGCAGAGAAACTACTCCGTTGTCTACTTCTGAGAGTTCTCTGCTGTCCGGTTTCCGCAGTCTCAACGAAGAGGGGCAAGATAAAGTCCTTGCATACATTGATGATTTGAACCGGGCCGGTATATATAAAAAGCATACTCAGTCTGAATTGGTACAGGACGCATAAAATAAAATAATCCCGCCAAAAAAGGCGGGATAGAAAGGGGTTTTAATATGGAAGCTCTTCTCTTCGATCTGGTATCGGCTGTAACTTACTGCCTTGTAGAATTGCTTTTCTGTGTCATTGCGCTCATAAGACTAAAAAAAGGTAAAAGCTACTGGGAGTATTACATTTTAGGTCTTGCATTACAGAGCTTTGCTTTGTTCGGTGCTTTTAGATCCCTTAATGCTATGCCGGTTTTATTATCCAACGTAATTACTAAAGCTGTTTTATCTGTTATTGTAGCCTTAGTATTTCTATTCGTTTTGATTTCTTATAAGAAAAATGAGAAACACTAATTTACGCCAATTTTTTATAGATGTCCTGATTTTCGTGCTACTCTGTGGTATCACTTTTTTTGTAGTATACATCAAGTCTAAAAATCCTATTGCAAGCGAGGCACGAGAAGCTGAGCATGAAGCCGGCTATGAAGAAGGCTATGAATTTGGATATGTTGAGGGTTTTTCAGAAGGTTATGAAGCTGCGCTCTTTGATTATGGGATAGAGGATTAATATGAAATGTAAATACTGTAAACGGCAGATTCCGGATGAATCTATCTACTGCATGTTCTGCGGGGAAAAGGTTATAAAGTCCAAAAAGAAAAAAGCTGAGGTAAAGGTACCAAAGCCACGGCAGCTCCCCTCCGGATCATGGTTTGCCCAGCTCACTGTTAACGGTGAGCGTGTATCCGTCTCGGCCGCTACCGAATCAGAATACTATACCAAGGCCAAGGCCGTGAAGCTTGGTCTTATCAAAGCAGAGAAACGGGCTCCCGCTCTCAGTCTGGGAAAAGCTATTGATGATTATATCGACAGTAAACGGAACGTTCTTTCACCTTCCACTATTCTCGGCTACGAAAAAATGCGTAAGAATAGATTTCAGGCATACATGGATAAGGATATCCATACTATCAACTGGCAGCAGGCAGTAAACGATGAGGCCTCTGTCTGCTCCGCAAAAACTTTAAAAAATGCATGGTCTATGATTAGCTCATCAACTAAGGCCGCTCACGTTGAACCTTTGTCTGTTACCCTGCCACAGGTGGTTCCAAATGAGCATCCATACCTTAGTCCGGATCAAATTCCGTACTTTGTTAAAGCTCTTGATGGTAAGGACTGCAAGCTTCCCGCCCTGCTTGCTCTTAATGGTCTTAGACAATCTGAGCTACTTGCCCTTACCTGGGATCATGTAGACCTGAAGGCTAAGACTATGCTTATTTCCGGTGCTATGGTCTATGACTCAAATTATAATCTGGTTCATAAGGACACTAACAAGAACCTCACTTCACGCCGCACCGTACCTATCATGCTGCCTGAGCTTCTCAGCGAACTTGAAGGCGTTAAAGATAAGACCGGCTTTGTAGTTTCTATGAGCCCGTCAGTGCTATATAAAAGTATTAACCGTATTTGTAAATCTTCCGGCTTGCCGCAAGTAGGTGTACATGGACTGAGGCACTCTTTCGCAAGCCTCTGTCATCATCTCCGCGTACCGGAGTTGATAGCAATGCAATTCGGCGGCTGGTCTACACCCGATGTACTACGGGATGTGTACACCCATATTCCGCAGTCAGACATTGATAATAATGCCGGAAAGATTATCAATTTCTTCGAGGGAAAAGCGCAAATTGCTAACGAAAATACTAATGAGTTTAAGAAAGCTTGATTTATCAGTGCTTTTGCCGTTTTGGTCTGGGGTTCAACTCCCCCCATCTCCACCAAATGATTGTCGCCATATTATTTTGGCGGCGGTGTCAAGTAACGAATA
>JAHHRS010000025.1 GCA_020025675.1 Oscillospiraceae bacterium | reverse complement strand
GACCATGAGCACCACCATGAGGAAGAGTGCTCCTGCCATGACCATGAGCACCACCATGAGGGCGAGTGCTCCTGTCATGACCATGAGCACCACCATGAGGGCGAGTGCTCCTGTCATGACCATGAGCATCACCACGCCGACGAGGTGTTCGGCAGTTTCGGAGCCGAAACACCAAAAAAGTTTACTGAAGCAGAGCTGGACACCGCACTTGACAAACTTGAAAATGAAGATAAGTACGGCGTTATCCTGAGAGCCAAGGGATTTTTGGACTCCTCTGATGGTGAATGGCTCTACTTTGACTATGTGCCGGGTGAAAAGAACATTCGCAGAGGTCCCGCCGATGTTACAGGCAGGCTTTGCGTCATAGGCTCTAAAATAAATGAAAATGCGCTGAAGGAGCTGTTTGGGCTTGAATAATAAAAATAATGTGATACCCGTATACCTGTTTACGGGATTTTTGGAATCAGGTAAAACCAAATTTATTCAGGAGACGCTGGAGGATAAGCGCTTCTGCCGGGGTGAAAAAACTTTGATACTGCTCTGCGAAGAGGGAGAGGAAGAGTATGAACCGGCAAGCTTTGTGGATAAGTGTACCTATATTAAGCTTATTGAGGAAGAAAACCAGCTTACCGAGGAAAATCTTTCTGCTGCCTTAGATGAGTGCGGAGCGGAGCGGGTACTTGTTGAATATAACGGCATGTGGATGCTTGACAGCCTTTACAACAATATGCCTGAAAACTGGACGGTTTATCAGGAGTTCATGTTTGCAGATGCAGGCAGCTTTTTAAGCTATAATAACAACATGAGAAACTTGGTGTATGATAAGCTTAAGAGTGCAGAACTTTGTGTTTTCAACCGCTTTAAAGACGGAATGGACAAGATGGAATTCCACAAAATAGTCCGTGCCGCCACCAGAAGAGCCGATATAGCCTATGAGTTTTCCGATGACAGAATAGAATACGACGACATCGAAGATCCCCTGCCTTTTGACCTTGACGCGCCCATAGTTGAAATTGGTGACGGAGATTATGCTGAGTGGTACAGGGACATTAACGATGAGCCTGAAAAGTATGACGGAAAGACCGTCCGCTTTAAATGCCGGTGCCTGCAAAGGAAAAAAGTTCCCAAGGGCAGCTTCATTGTAGGCAGACATATAATGACATGCTGCGTGGAGGATATACAGTTTGCTCCGTTCCAGTGCAAATGGGAGAATGCCGACAGTATAGCTGATGACACATGGGTCATACTAACAGCTGAAATACAGTATAGATTCAGCCGTGCATACGGCGGAAAAGGCCCTGTTTTGAATTATATTGAAAGCCAACCCACAGAGCCGCCCAAGGAAGAAGTGGCTACATTTTACTGATACAGGTACAGGCTGACGGCAATAAAAGGAGAAATTTGATGCTTCCAAAGCTTTATATCGTGATACCCTGCTATAATGAGCAGGAGGTACTTCCCATTACCGGCCCTATGTTTCTGGAAAAACTAAATTCTCTATCTGCAAAGGGAAAGATAAGCCCTGAGAGCAGGGTGCTGTTTGTTAACGACGGCAGCGTGGACAGAACGTGGGAAATAATAACGGAGCTTTCCCAAAAGGATGAGCATTATATCGGAATAAGCCAGAGCCGTAACCGGGGACACCAGAATGCTGTTCTTGCGGGACTTATGGAGGCAAAGGACAACTGCGATATAACCATCTCCATTGACTGCGACGGGCAGGACGATATAAACGCTATGGACGAAATGGTAGAGGCATATCTGGACGGATGCGAAGTAGTTTACGGAGTCCGTGCAAGCCGTGAGACTGACAGCTTTTTTAAGCGTTTTACAGCCCAGAGTTTCTATAAGTTTCTCTCTGCTATGGGTGCAGAGGTGGTGTATAACCATGCCGACTACCGCCTTATAAGTTCAAAGGTTTTAAAGGAATTTGCAAATTTTAAGGAAGTTAATTTATTCCTTAGAGGGCTTGTGCCTCTGGTGGGGTTTAAAAGTACCACTGTTTCCTATGACCGTGCAGAGCGCATAGCAGGGAAGAGCCATTATCCTTTAAAGAAAATGATTGCACTTGCAGTTGACGGCATTACAAGCCTTTCTGTAAAGCCTTTGAGACTTATTACAGGCTTCGGCATCATAGTAGCTCTTGTCAGCTTTGTGGGAGTTATATGGGCACTTGTAACGGCTCTTAGGGGTAATTCAGTGCCCGGATGGGCCAGCATGACCTGCATAGTCTGCTTTGTAAGCGGAGTACAGCTAATATCTCTCGGTATAATCGGAGAATATGTTGGGAAAATCTATATGGAAACCAAAGGCAGACCGCGCTATATAATAAGCCAGCGCACATGGGACAAGCAGGAAAAAGAAGATAAGTAAGAAAAAAACCGGTTCTTTTGAACCGGTTTTTGTTTTATAAAGCCTGAGTAGCGGCAAGGCGGCGGTTTTTATAATTTTCGTCTCCGCTGACGTTTTTTATAATTTCAATCTCCGGCGGCATGTCACAGCTCTGCAAAGGCCTTCCGTAAATAAATAAAACAGCCTTTTCCGAAGAGAACGGATATACATCAATTTCCATCCGCCTACCCTGACAGGTGAAACGGTACTTGGTCTTAATTACAGAGTGGAGGCTGGTGTCACCCTCCATAAGGTAGCCGATATACTCCTTTTCCGAGATTGGGCGCTCAGTTACCCAGCGGGTACCGTCCTCAGCTATGCGCTTTTCGGTGTAGAAATACAGGTATTCCTCTCCGTTCTTCTGCTGGCGCACCCGGCGCTCCACATTATCTACGATCGGGCGCAGATAAGTCTGCATCATCTCCATGCTGAGAGCATTATACTTCTTTCCTATAAGCTCACAGTCGGGCATGGCAATAAGATACTTGCTCTTCTCCGCCTCTGGAGCACTCTGACCCACAATGCGGTAAATCTGAGCAATGGCCCGGTTTATTTTATCTTCAAAGTCTATGGAGTTATCTATAATATAGTGTCTTGGATGTGCTTCCCATGCTCTGAGAGTCATATCGTCCTTTTCTCTTGCCACCTCAACACTCTCATAGCGGGCAACATTTCCGAAATTATATGCAAACTCCGCTCCTTTGGCACAGGTGACAAGGTGCAGAACGGCGTCGTATTTTCCCAATATCTCTTTCTCACTGAGACCGAAGTGATCGAGAGTGTTTTTAAACTGCTCGTCCGTAATATAGGCTTTATTATCCATAAGTGCTCTGTCAAACACTATAAGCACTTTATCTTCCGGCACCATTTCCGCCGCTTTAAGAGCCATATTTTCGTTGTGCAGCATGTCGGAGGTAACAAAGTACTGAAAGTCCTCCATGCTGACGCAGTTACCGAATGGGCGTATGCCAAAGTTTGAAATCAGTTCGGTTGCAGTTTCGGGAACTGTTATGACCTTCCAGCCATCTTCCTGTTTGAACTCTTTTAGTATGCGGCTGATGAGAGTGGTTTTTCCGGCGGCAGGACCACCGGTTAAGACAATTTTACTTATCCTTTTGTTCACTCAGCACCCCTCCTTTTTTATATTTGCTATTTTAGCATTAAAACCCACTCAATTCAATAGTTGACTTTAATATAAGAATATAAAGGTAAATTATCTTAAAATATATTAAAAATAAATTCTTTACGAAGAATTAAAAGTGGATAATAATGGGCTTGTATTGCTGTCAAAAACGGGCGAAAAAAGTTGAAAAACTTAAAACTTTGTTGAAAATGGAGCGTAAGTGGGGAATGATTACCAAAAAAACGGCAAATAATGGGTCAAAGTACAGGAGAAGTCTTGACGAAAGACTAAAGAAGATGTATTATTTATAGGTAGTTTAATGCTTATTTTTATTCCCGACGAAATGGAGGAACTTTTATGAGCATGATCCCAGAAGTAAAATGCCGCCGCTGCGGAGAAACTTTTTCCGCACTGCGTAGCCGCTGCCCCAACTGCGGCACACGCAGAGTAACCCAAAGCGGCCGCACTCCCGGCACAACTCCCGGGACTGTCAAAGGCACCGCATCATATGAGCGGGCTGAGACAAACACAAAATGGCAGATGATCTTCGGCCTTATTCTGGTCGTTGCTGTTATCCTTGCGGTCATAGTTATGGTCACTACAAGCCTCAAAAATCCTGTTGAAGGCGATAAACCCAACAAAGCTACGCCCGGCGTACCGGAGGAAGTCTTTACGCCTACTTTAGAGGCACCTCCCACAACCCCGCCTCCTGCAACACCTGTTATCGAGAGTCTTGGTATATATTACTTTAACAAGCAGGTTGATATAGAGGATAATTATCCCTCACAGGCTGTGGATGAAGAAATCAAGTATCAGGCAAAGGCATTCCCGATGACTATAACAGGTCTTGAGTATAAGTGGTCAACTGACAGCGACGCATTAGAGCTCACTCCCGAAGAAGGCGGTTTCTGCACTATTAAACGTTTGAGTGCAACAACCGGCGGAGATAAGGTAACTGTTGAATGCGGTGGTAAAACAACCAGCTTCCTCATTTATAACCGTAAGGCCTGAGCTTAATAGTTTATCTGCTAAAAAGGAAAACGGCGGTTTTTTTACCGTCGTTTTCCTTTATGTGTGAAGAGCTTTGCTCTCACTTTCGTAAGCCTGTTAATTTGATGATGGGACAGAGCTAATAAGACTTAGACAGAGTGAGAAAAAATTGTAAAAATAAGTATTGACATTTGAAGTTAATCGGTGTATAGTAAACAAGCTGAAAGAAACGGACGATTGGCGCAGCTGGTAGCGCATCCGCTTGACGTGCGGGAGGTCACAAGTTCGAGTCTTGTATCGTCCACCAGTTAAAATACCGAAGGTTTTGCCTTCGGTATTTTTTTATTTTATAAAAAAATTATAAAACTCCGCTGAGAAAGCCGTAACAGCCTGAGTGGCCGACTGAATTTCAGCGGAGTTTTGCTATCATTTTTCTTCCTGAGTTCCTTTGAAAACAAAGAAACGCTGGCCAACATAATTTAAGGCCACAAAGAAGCACATACCTGCCAGCATTGCCATATTAGCCTGCAAGGTGGCAGAAGCGGAGGAGAATATCATTCCTGCCAGAGGCTTTGCAACTCCGTAGGCTATGAGATAGCAGGCGGAAATGTTTATAACAAAGCGCCCCATGGTTTTTCCTGTGCTTGTCTTACTCTTAAAGGTAAATGTTTTGTTCAAAAAGTAGCTGAGTATGCTTCCCAGAACATAGTTTGCAGCAGAAGACACCCAGTATGCCCAAGAACTGTCGTGGTAGTTTTTAAACGCTACATTATAAAGCAGGAACATTATGCCGGTTCCGAAAACAGTATTTGCAACACCTACCAGAATAAATTTCCAGAAGGTCTTATCAAAAAATTTAAGGCAAAAGTCCTTTAATCTAAGGGAAAAGGATTTTTTCTCATTCATTATTTTTGCCTCCGCAGACCTTTGAAACTATATAACGGGGGCGGCCTTTAATTTCCTCATAAATTCTGGCAATGTAGTACCCTATAATGCCCAGACTTATCATTATGATACTGGCCGAAAAGAGCAGGAGAAGTATAACGGTTGTAAATCCGCCCAAAGCCTGTCCGGTAAACTTCTGCACAAGCGCGGTAACACCCATAACTATGGAAGTTATCATCATAATTATGCCCAGAACAGTTATAACATGTAAAGGCGCTGAGGAAAAGGAGCCGATGTTTGTAACAGCGTATTTAATAAGTGAACGTGTTGACCATTTGCTCTCACCCACGGTCCGCTCCTGCACCTTATATGATACCTCTGCGCGCTTAAAGCCCACCCAGAAGGAAAGAGCACGGAAGAATACATTCCGCTCAGGCATCTGATTTAAAGCATCCACCACCTTGCGGTCAAGGAGCTTAAAATCTGAAGAGGAATTCATGTCAATATTTGTGGCCTTGGAAATAAGCTTATAAAAAGAACCGGCAGCAAAACGGTGCATTAAGCTTTCCCTGCCTCTGTCCTCCTTAATGCCTTCAACTACTTCATAACCCTGTTCCCACAGTCTGTACATCTCAACAACCTTCTCGGGCGGATGCTGAAGATCACAGTCCATGACCACACAGCAGTCACCCTTTGCCTGCTCAAGACCTGCAAACATGGCAGATTCTTTGCCGAAGTTGCGGCTGAAGTGTACACCTATGACGCGGGAATCTTTTTCGCTGACTGACTGAATTTCGTCCCAGGTCTTATCCTTTGAGCCGTCGTCCACAAATATAAGTTCGTGACAGATGTGAGCCTTATCCAGTATTGCTGAAACTGTCTCTGAGGCGGTGGCTATCATCTTTTCCTCATTATACGATGGTAAAATCACAGAAAGCATTGTTGTTCTCCATTCATTTCTTTAAAAGGTAGGTCTCTGTAAGGCCGTTTTTATATAAAGTTTCGTAAGAATTAAAATCGGTACTGTCTATAAGCTTAGTTAGAATTTCCTCGGAAATATAACCGCTTGACCAGAAGTCGTTAACGTCTATATAAACTACACATTCATCTGCGTCACCGAAACTTTCTATATACCGGTCTATTCCCTGAGAATAAGGGTCGTTGGAGACATAGAAGTTATCAAAGTATAGCAGCTGCTGAAGGGCCTCCGTTATTGTGGAAAAATAGTTATCGGTGATAAACAGGCAGGGCTCATCGCTGCGCTGGGATATAAGCTCATTATAATCATTATACTCAGGGTACATATAGCGCGGAGGAATGTAACGTGCAAATTCCAAGGCGAAAAGCATAGTTAAAAGTAAAATACCTTTTTTAACCCAGAATTCTCTGTTAATTCTGCCCCAGCTTTCTTCAAGGAGATAAATCAGAAAGCTAACGGCTATGATAAATATAGGGCCAATGTTATAGACATAACGCTGCTCCGGCACCGGAGATATGATTGCTACAAGAATGAGAGTAATAAATGCGGGGACTATTATAACCAGTGAGTCAAAGGAAAGCTTCTTTTCCTTGAATGCGGCACCAAGCTTTTTATGGCTCAGGATAAGACCCGCAATAAGCACCAGAGTAATGCACACGGCAGCTTTAAGACCGTGCTGTACCTCATGGTAGAATATTAAAAGCCGCTGCTTATACTGCCCTAAGTCTCTTAAATTATCCACAGCGTTTCCGCCGGAAACAAGCTTATCAGCAAATAAATGTGTAAGACATGCGGGAAATGCAAGAAGCAGGGCGCTTACACCCAAAAGAGCGCTTACGGCAAATATAATTGCAGGTTTATATTCTTTCTTTACAAGTGCATATATGAAGTAGGCAAGGCAGAGGAAAAAGGCGTAAAATACAAAGTAATACTGGGTCATAAGACCGGCAAAAATGTTTAAAAATACAAGGGGATATAAATATGCTCTTGGCTTTTCCATAAGGCAGGCTATAAGCAGTGCCAGCGTCAGCGTCAAAAGGGTGAGAAGAACATACATTCTTATCATCAGCGCACAGCTGAGCCCCAAATTGCTTAATCCGTACAGTATGACTGCCGCAAGGGCATTATCATGGCTGCCGAAAAGCTTTAAAACAAGCTTATACAGAACTAAAAGGCTGAGCATAAAGATAATGAAATCTAAAATAAGCCCCGTCCACTTGGAAAAAACATTGGGCGTAAAAGAAGAGACAATATTAAAAAGCCAGTAATAAAGGGGAGGGTGAACGTCGTTTACCTGATTGTAGTAAACTGAACCGAAATCAAAACCTTCCCCTGAATTTACATACACATAATCCAGAAGATCCTGACGGCTGAGAGTTTTATCTACCAGTGACCCGTCCTCCGTTATATCGGTAAGGAATGGGGCATAGTGGCTGTTTGACAGGCCGTAGGTATAAATTTCGTCTATAAACATGCCGGATTTTCTGCTTGCAAACAGCATATACACTCCGGCGATAATTACAAGGGCGAGAAAAAACGCTCCGTACTTCCTGAGCTTTTCCTTCATAGACATCCTCCGACATTAAAATTCTATCTAAACAGTATACGCTAAAATCCCCTTATCCGCAACACTTTTAATCAAAATGAAAAAGCCTCAAACTTAATTTAAGTTTGAGGCTTTTACCAATCAATCCCGAGGCTCGTCTGAACCGTCGTTTTCAGTGGCGTCGACTATGTCTTCAAAATCACATATTTCAACGTCTATGTCGCAGTCATCATCAGACTCTGCCTTCATATCCTTTATCTCGTCGCTGATGTCCATTATATTCTGTGTAAGTTCATCTGCCTGAGCAAAGAGAGGAGCAAAGCAGCCTTCGGGGCTGTCCTTCTGCTGCTGATAATAGAGCTTTCCGATCTCGGTGTAAACACGCTTTAATTCTTCGCTTACACCGTTCATCTGGATATTAAGCTTAGCTATTTTGCTGTATGCCTTTGCTTTATCAACACCGTTGTCAATAACCTCACGGACAGCACCGTTTTCCGCTACGTCCTTTACTTTACCGACTACCTTATTTATAGTCCCTTTAATCATATCCTTATAGTCTGCCATTTTTTATTCCTCCTTATCGGTGTTTGGGGTTTTCTCTTCCTCATTGCTCTGAGCGTTAACCTGATTAACAAAAAGATTTTCAGGTGAATGTTTCCGCCGGCTCTGATAAATGAGTGCTGTGAATGATATCAAAGCAAGTGCTATGGAAAGCACCTGTGATACTCTGATGTTGGTGGAGCCTATGTACAGGCTGTCTGTACGCAGACCTTCTATCCATGCCCTGCCTATGCCGTACCAGAAAAAGTAAAACAGCAGGCACTGACCGTCGTATTTCCTCTTGCCCTTTCTGTCCCACACAATCAGGAATATGAGGCCCGCCAAATTCCAGAGACTTTCATATAAAAATGTGGGATGGACAAAAATCTGTGTTCCGTCGGGGGAGGTAAGACCCATTCGGCAGAAAACGTCAGTTTCCCCACCGAAGGCTTCACGGTTCATAAAGTTACCCCAGCGGCCGATTATCTGACCTATTAAAAGTCCGTAGACCAGTAAATCCAGCATTGCCATGAGCGGAATCTTTTTCTTCCTGCAAAGCACAACTGCCACAATTATTCCGGCAATTACTCCGCCGTATATGGCAAGCCCGCCTTCCCAGATTGCAAAAATTTCAATCGGGTGCTCAATATAGTGAGGCAGTCTGAAAAGAACATAGTAAAGTCTTGCGCCGATAATGGACAGGGGAATAGTCCATAGCATAAAGTCGTACACATCGTCAGACTTTATACCGAAGCGACGGGCATTTTTGGCACAGTAAAGAGTACCAAGGACAAAGCCCAGCGCAATTATTACTCCGTAGAAGTAAATGTTTTTCCCGAAAACTGTAAAAAATGCAGGTGGATTTATAGAGAAATCCCCAAACATCGGAAAGCTGATTACGGCATCACGCCGTATGGTTTGAAAAAGAACAGGTAACATTTTACTACCTCTTTGCTTCAATTATGGAAACGGCAAGTCTTTCCGGCGCAAAATGCTCACGAATAAACTCTTCACATTCCTCTTTAGTTATACTTCCCAGAACTTTAAGGGCATCAAAAGCACAGTAACCCTCAAAAAGGCAGAAGATAAGGGAAACACACACATTTTCAAAATCTTCAAGCCCCCGAAGCCTTGCGCCCAGAGAGGCTCTTTTCGCCCGCTCAAAGCGCTCACTGTCCAAGCCCTCTTTATTTATACGCTCTACCTCAAGATTAAGTGCCTTCAGCACCTCCATAGGCTTTGGGCTTTCACCGCCGAGAATAAGCGCACCGGTGCCGGCTGTAATATTACACTCATAGTCAAAATTACGGCTGAGAAGGCCGGAGAAATACAGCTTTGTATATAAAGGTGAGGAATAGCCTGCCAAAAGGCGGAGAGAGAGTTTTGCCACAAGATCCTGTCTCAGGGCCTTGCTACCCTCTTTTTCCGGGCGCAGCTTTGCCCCAATCATGAACTGAGGGGCTGAAACCTCCATATTTTCGCAAATTATACTTTCTGCCGGCAACATGCTTTTAAATTCCGGGAAATCAGCTACGGGAACGCTCTTGCGGGCAGGAGAAAGCTCCTCCAGCGCAATTTTGAGCACCTTTTCCGGATCAATGTCTCCCGCAACCGACAGCACCATATTGGACGGTCGGTAGAACATATTATAACAGTCATAGAGCGTTTTGTCACTTATTTTTGCAATGCTCTCAACAGTACCTGCAATCCTGTCTTTTACCGGGTGCTCAGGATAGAGAAGCTTATAAAGATTATAGTACATTGCATCTCCCGGATCATCCTCACCCATGCGTATTTCCTGCCCGATTATGCCCTGTTCCTTTTCCACCGTCTCAGGTGTGAAATAGGGGGTGGAAACAAAGCGGAGAAGGAGTCTCAGGTTTTCCTCAAAGCTGTGAGTGCATTCAAAATAATAGCAGGTCACGTCCTCAGAGGTGAATGCGTTAGGGTCTGCACCGTTTGCACTGAGAATATTTATGGCGCTGTCTCCGCCGGGCATATCAAACATTTTGTGTTCAAGAAAATGGGCGATGCCGGCGGGAGTATCTATTTTTTCCCCGTCCAGCTCAAAACGCCTGTGAGCGCCGCCGTAGTTTACGGCAAAGGCGGCAAAGAATGTGGAAAAACCGGCCTTTGGAACTACCCTGAGTCTCAACCCGTTAGGCAGTGTTTCTTCATATAGTTTTTCGCCTATTTCAGGGTATTCACGGCTCTGCATTTTCCTGTCCCTCCATGCCTTTTAAGAAATAAATTAAATCACATTCCACACTTTCAGCAATCTTAACAACCTGCTCTTTAGTGACCTCTTCAACAAGCAGTGCCAAATCAGTTGGACTGTAATCCTCACCCTGAATGGCTCTTGTAAGGTAGAAGCCCTCAAGCTCACCCTTGGAGTCCATAAAGGAGCGAAGATCAGAGGCCACACCGCTTTTTGCGGCATTTAGCTCCCCGTCGCTTATATCGCCTGCCCGTATTGCGTAAAGCTGGGATAAAATCTCAGCCTTGGCTTTATCAAAGTTTTTAAACTCTATACCCGAGGCCACAAGCATAATGCCTTTAGCAATGTTTACAGATGAACTTGCGTAGTAGCACAGTGAGAGCTTTTCACGGACATTGGCAAAAAGCTTTGACATTGTACCGCCGCCGAAAACGGCGCTGAATACATGGATTGCTGCAACGTCAGGGTCTTCCATACACTCGCCCAGTCTAAAGCCCATACAGAGTTTACCCTGACTTACATCCATCACTTCTTCTACATATCTGGGTTTTTCTTCCAGAGAATTCATTCTGACATCTGTACCTATATCATAGTCTATCTCAGCTCTGGGCAATGGCATGAGAGCATCGGTAAGGGCAGAAACTACGGTATTTTTTGAACTTCTGCCGCAGTAGAAAATTTCTATGGGACAGCTTTGAAGCATTTTGCGGTAATGTTTTGTGAGACTTCTGTAATGTACAGCCTCACATCCTTCTTCACTTCCGAGAGCACTTACCGCAAAATCCTCGTAACAGCACATCTCCTCAACACAGCGAGAGACAGCGTAACCCTCTTTATTGTTTATTCTGCCCCTTATTATCTGCAAAAGCTTTTCCTTTTCGCTATCCACATATTGCGGCAGAAGAAGACCGCCTCTTGTTGCGGGAGCTATAAGCATTTCAGCCATAAGGCTGCAGCTCTCTCTTAAAACATCCTGACCGTGGGGTAAGAAATCGTCCTCAGGAATGCTGGAATAAAAACCAAAGCACTGAATTTCACCTATTCGGCGCACCACAGGCTCTATTGCAACACCGTAAAGCTCATCCAGCTTTGCGGAAATGGCCTCCATGTCCCCGTGCTGAACAGTACCGCGGCGGAGAACGTAAGGTATCAGGGCATTCATTGAGGCGCTGTCCCTTTTAAGCTGAGCCAGAAGATTAAGACTCAAACATGCGGTTTTAAACTTATCCGAATGCAAATGGCTGAGCCATACGCCGGGCATTAATTCAGTCCTTGAATATTCCATAGGGCACCTCCGTTATTTAGTATCTTATTATAACATAAAATGCCGAAAATTGGTAGACTATTTTCCGGGATTTTTGTCTGCATTCGGGCTTAGGAGAGTGTGTGTTTTGCCATCATAATCTGTCCAGCGAAGTGAGAAAGGAATACCGGCGGGGGAATTGGGTGAGAGATAGATTTTACCGTTTTCTATTTTGACTCCAAGCAAATCTCTGACTGCCACATGAAAATACCATCCGGCGGAGCCTGTATACCATGTCCACCCTGCCTCACCCTCATGACCGGGTGCAGAGTAAACATCGGCCGGCAGAACAAAAGGCTCAGCTTCGTATATTTTAATATCGTGGTTTTCAGGGAGCAGGGCCATAAGAATATCACGTCCTGCGTCTTCCATGCCTGTCTTCAGACAGGCTGATGCCAGCCAAACAGCCGCATGGGTATACTGACCTCCGTTTTCTCTAAAGCCCTCTCCGTAGCTCATTATATATCCCACATACCTTTCGTCCGGACTGTACGGCGGATCAAAGAGCTTTATTATTTTTGTTTCCCTGTCAAAAAGTCTTGATACAGCAGACTTCAGGGCAAGTTTTACCTTATCTGCAGAGGAAAAAGGACAGAAAGCGGCAAAGCTTTGGGGCAGAGAATCTATTCTTCTGCAGCCGCCCAGAGGGCTGCCGTCGGCATTATATCCGCGGAAATAGAATTCGCCTCCCCATGCGCTGTCTGCGGCCTTTCCCACCTTTTCCGCAAGAACGTAATACTCCCCAAAATCTCCGTCGCCGATGAGCTTTAGAAGTTCTGAAAAGCGGAGGGCACATATTGACAAAAACCAACCGAGCCATACACTCTCCCCGTCCACTTCGTCCAGCCCGTCATTCCAGTCTCCGCTTCCGAAGTAGGGGAGACCGTGGGGGCCGAAGCCTCTGCGCTCACAGCATCTTAAGGCGGCACGGCAGTGGTTTAAAACACTGGCGTTTTCCGGAGATTTTTCCGGCGTCTCGTAACGCTCCCGCTCATCAGGCTTTAAAACGGGAGAGTTTATAAACTCCGTTTTTTCAAGCAGCAGATCCCTGTCACCGGTAATGAAAACGTATTCGCACACCGCCCATACAAGCCACAACAGGTCATCGGAACAACGGCTACGTATACCTTTATCTCCCTCAGGGTTTGGATGCCACCAGTGCATGACATCACCTTCAATATACTGATGACGGCAGCAGTCAAGAATACGCTCTCTTGCATAACTTTTTGAGAGGGGCAGAATGTTAACGGCATCCTGAAGCTGGTCTCTAAAGCCAAAGGCACCGCCGCTCTGGTATAGACTTCCACGGGCTAACAGCCGACAGGCGATAGTCTGGTATCCGGCCCAGTAGTTAATATAGCTGTCAAAGGCATTGCTGCCGGTGTTTACATACAACCTTCCAAGGAGATTTACCCACCGCTTCTGGGTTTCGCTCATGGACATTAAAGCATATTGGGGCTCTGACAGTCGGGTGAGGGCATTCTTTGAGCCTGCCCCGCAAACCAGAACCGTTATATTTTCGCCTCTCAGACTCATACTCATGGCGGCGGGACGAAATTCCCGTACGGACACTTCCGGAACGTTTGAAAGCGCATAAAATTTTAAACCCTTTATATAGCTCTCAGGATTTTCACACTCAAATACTCCGTTTTCAAAGTGGCAGCAGAGGGATGAGGGATCGGGAGAGGCGAGAACGGGCTGCATTGCCCAGCATATGCTCAAATCTTCCGCACCTTCTATTATAATTACTCTGCAGTCAATTCCGGCAGGGATAAAAGCAGACATGCGGACAGTTCTTCCGTCAAATGTCTTTTCCCAGCGTGCAAGGCCGGGACTGTACGATACCTTACATTCAAAGCCGTCATTTGCAGCAAAAAGACTGAGCCTTTTTCCGTCTGTATCAATCCATAGCCCCTCACTTCCAGAAATGTCCTTTGCAGACTCAGGCGGTTCGTTAATCCGAGCCTCTCTTGCATTTTCCTGCCACATGGAACCTATACCGCAGTCGGAGACTATGGCAGAAAAACGGCCGTTTGTAAGAATCTGCTGCCATGCTCTGGACGGCAGGTCGTTTTTAACCATAAAGGAAAAAACACCTTGGTTTTGACTGTAAAAAGGAACAGAACCCGAAACTCTTTCGGCACCTAAGCTTGGAATTTTAAGGGAAAAACAGGGTCTTGCAATTTCACCTACCACATAGGAAGCTCTGCTTTTTATAATGTTTCCGGCAATTTCGGGAGCAAAGTGTACTCCGGCTCTGCAGCCTATCAGCGCCTCCAAGCCCTGAGCAGACAGCGCTTCGGCAATCTTTCTGTGAAGGGGACGGCGATATTCTCCCTCCTGAGAGCTGAGGAATACAAGGTCAAAATCCAAACCGCAGCTTTTTAAAAGGCAAAATATCTTTACTGTTTTTATGGCCTCCACAGCCTGGCCATCACAGCATATTATCGGATAGTCACCGGAAATGCCGTATTTCCAGAGCTCACGTCTGGGGGCTGCGGAACTTAACGGGGAAAGAAGCGGGGGCAGCATTGCCATTGCCTCTCCGTATTCTCCGCTTTTCAGCCCCAATCTTGCAGCAGATGCACCCGGTATAGTGCCCCGCTCTTCGGAGGATAAAATGTCATTGAGGCCTTTTAAAGCACCCTCTTTTACGGGGCTTATACAGATTGAAAACAGAACTTCCGTTTTTTCACCTGCTTTAAGGCTTATGGGGATAGATGCATTTACAAAAGGCTGAGAGAGATATGGGTTTACACCGCCTGTTTCGGCAGAAAAACTTATGGGCATATTGGAACCGGCACTCATCCAGAATCCCGGACTATTTCCACGGCCTATGCGGCGCAGAAGCAGCGCACCGTCTTTTATTTCGGCAGCTATGCCTAAATTCCAGAATGCAGGGTGGTTTTTATAATCCCTAAAATCTGCAAGTATAGGCTTAAAGGAAAGAGACAGTGTTAAATCCTCCGCCTTTTTTGAATACAGACTTATAATCCGAAGTTCCCCCGGTTCAGAGGCGGAAGTAGATAATTCCATGCTCACATTCAAATCAGCCAGATCAGACTCCCATCTGGCACTGTCTTCAGATAAAACCCAGTTTTTAACGCCTGACGGTATAAGGGGTATGCGCTCATTACCCTTAATAACAGACAGTTCCATGCCTTTTTCCATAGGGTATTCTTCAAGCCCGTAGATGCGGAATTTTCCCCATGAAGCGCAGCTTTTTCCTGTACTTGAGGTGAGAATGTTGTAGGCACCGTTTGAGAGCATACAAAGGTTTTCTTTTTTTGAGCCTCTTCCGCTCATTTCCCAAAAACCGTCAAAGTAGCGTTCCGGCTTTTCCGGCACGTCCACCATAGTGCGGCGAATAACAACTCCGTCGGAAGGAATACGCTCCTGTAAAAGAAGGCTGTGGGCACTCATAGCACTTTGAGCCATAAACCGTCGGGAAATACTGCCGCTGCACAGTGCATTTGCACAGGAGCAAAGGCTCATGCCTATATGATGGGACATATAACAGCGAACCTTTTCGCCCTCGTCCCTACGACAGCGGGAGGGTGTGAAGTCCAGAGCCTCCATAAAACCGAATCGGCCTTGCGCTCCGAAGTCGGAAAGCTTTCTCAGGTTTTTGACACTGCCTGAAGGGTCAGCCCGAAGAGCCAGAAAACTGCTGTACGGTGATACTACCATATCATTGTCCTGACCCCGTTTAAGAGCCAAAGCTCCGCAGCCGTTTGCTTTGTAACGGTAATTTAGGGAACTGTCAAGAGAATAGAAAGCACTTTCGGATATTCCCCAGGGCTTACCTGCAAATACCCTGCGTTTTTGAACATAGAGACAGAAACGGGAGCTTTCATATAAAAGACTGCCTCTGTATATGGGCAGAAAAATTTCAGGCATAAGATACTCAAACATGGTGCCTGTCCAGCTTGCAAGACCCCTGTATCCGTCTTTCTGGAGCTGAGCTCGGCTGAGCCTTCGCCAATGCTTTACCGGCACGTCGCCTTTAGCTATGGCAATATAGCTTGTTAACATGGCCTCACTTGCCATAAGGTCGTACCAGCCGCCTACACCGTGATCGGACTTTGTGTCGTAGCATATATAGAACAGTCCTCTGGAAAAATCGAAAAGGGGCTTAAAGTCCATACCGTCCATGATTTTAAGCACTCTTTCAGCTAAATCTTTTTCACCCAGTTCCAGCAGAGCTTCACGGACTGTTACAAGACAGGCGTACAGATTTCCGCTGTCAACAGTTGAAATAAAGGGAGGCTCTAAAACCCTTAGGTTATGAGTATCATACCAGTTATAAAACTGACCGCCGTATTTGGGAAGCATTTCAAGGCTTCTTATCACTTTTTCTATTTGTTCCACAGCCTGAAGCGGAGAAATTATCTCCATGTCCATGGCGGCAATTGAGGAGCACATGGACAGACCGATGTTGGTTGGTGATGTTCTGTGGGCAAGACCTACCGGCGGCTGTTCCTGAAAGTTATCAGGAGGGAGAAAATTATCATACTCTGTGGAAAACTCCTGAAAATAGAGGTAATTCTTTCTTGCAGCCTCAAGCAGAAATTTTCTGTCTTCATTTGAAAGACTTTGAGGCTTATATGCGGGAAGACCCAAGGCGTAGGCACAGAGAGGGGAGACAAGCCACATAAGACCTGCTGATTTTCCGATTATTGCCGGGGAAAAGAAAAGAAGCGATAAGCCTGCCAAAAGGGAAAACCACATGGTTTTTATATAGTCCCAAAGGCTTTTGCCGCTATTTTCACTTTGCGCTGCCGTCTGCCACTGCAAAAGATTTTTCCCGCTTATGAGCATACGATATAAGGAAAGAAGTATGGCTGAAAGGCTTACGAATGCCTCGTAAGGCAAAATCCAAAGCTTCATAAAACAGGACACAATGGCTCCGCCTACACCGCTTAAAATACGTGTATAGCGTCTGATTCGTGTTTTCTCCCTGTTTCTCAGCCCTTCTTCGGCAAATGACAGGAAAAGCCTGCTCAATAATGCAAGAAGAGCTGCCCATGCGGATATAACAAGGCCGTTTCCCGGCAGAAAAAAGCCGAGAATTATTGCAAGAAAGGTCATTGGAGAAACAAGCGCTCTTCTGACGGAATCGAAAAGTCGCCAGCGCTCTATCGGCGGAAGTTCAGAGTGAAATATCCACGGAATATTCTGAACATCACCTCTTATCCAGCGATGCAGCCGCTTAAAATAGCCCAGAGGCTTAGAGGGAAATCCATCGGAAAACTCCCTGTCACCTAAAAAGCCGCCTCTCAGATATGCTCCCTCAATGGCGTCATGGGAAAGTATTCGACCTTCAGGCAGTCTTTCACTAAGACAAATATCCAGAGCTTCGGCATCGATTATACCTTTGCCTGCAAAACCTCCGCTGCCAAAGGCATCCATGTACAGCTCGCCGCACAGCCCGCCGTACGGATCTGTTCCGCCGGGACCGGCAAAAATAAGAGAAAAGTCGGTGGCGTTAGCACTTTTAAGCTCAGTTGAAATCCGGGGCTGTATAACACCAAAGCCCCTTTTAACAACTTTCGTTCTCCGGTCTATTATCGCCTTATTAAGGGGGTGGAGCATTGCCCCCCTCAGTTCTTCTATGGTGCCTGGGTATACTCTGGTGTCGCTGTCGAGGGTGACTATATAGTGAACATCACTGAGAAGGTCGGGCTCTCCGCATATCCTCAGTTCTGCTTTCTTGCCGTTTAACAGGGCGGCAAGCTCCATAATGGCGCCTCTTTTTCTCTCATGGGCAGAATAATTTTCCCCGTCAAAGTGCCGCTCTCTGGTAAAAAGGTAGAATACTCCGCCGTATTTCTTGTTAAGAAGATTAATACCTGTACGGGCGGCACTGATAATGGCGTCGTCCTCAGGCGTATCTTTTTCTGAAGATTCAGGCAGGTCAGCCAGAAGACCGAAGAATAATCCGTTTTTGTTTCTGCATGTGTGGTAAAGCTCCTCAAGCCTTTTGCATTGTTTTTCCGCACACTCTGCATCGGTTAAAAGAACTGATATAACGCATATTACTCCGTCACTTCCGCAAAGCCTGCTGCTGTCCATTCTGGGCATGGGTTTCGGCTCTGCCAAATGGAGAAGTATAAAGTCTCCTATGCTCTTTACAAGCTCCGATACCGGCAGCAACAGCAATATTGCGGCCCAAAAGCTTTTGAATTTAAAGGCCGGAAGGAGAGAAAAAAAGAGACTTAGCATAATGTTAAGAGCTATATACCATGCAGCGCTTCCCCCTTTTTTCTCCGGAAAAAGGAGAAAACCTACATGCTGTCCGGTTTTCTGTGCCTCTTCAATAAGCTTTTTAGCATAAATGTATTCCTCAATACCCTCACGGCGTGAAAGTTTTTCCACCGCTTTTAAATAGGACAGCTTGGTTCCCTGATCCATATCGGGATAAGTTCCGGAGGGATCAGAGGATAAAATCCCATTTGTCACGTCGCAGGAATTTATAAGGGCCTCCATGTCCACAACGGAAAAAAGTCTGAGACTTGTGAAAAGCTTTTCCA
The DNA here is from genome assembly GCA_020025675.1 of Oscillospiraceae bacterium. Taxonomy (GTDB): domain Bacteria; phylum Bacillota; class Clostridia; order Oscillospirales; family Oscillospiraceae; genus Limivicinus. Next base: position 9,769 of record JAHHRS010000025.1, on the reverse strand, counting down.
TTGTTTTGGCAGGGGAGAGCTCGGGTGTGCCGTACTGCATGTCACGGCACAGCTTTGCAATGGCTGAAATAATGACCGCTTTTAATGCGGCAGGAAAGAGACAGAGTTCAGAGCGGGAGAGCACGTTCACAGATTGAAAGCCGTTTAAAAACAGCCGGCAGCGTTCCTCTGTTATCTGCCCCTGACCGGAACTTAAAAGGGAGCGGCAGAGAGAAAAAATAAGGGGGCCGTCAGATGAACGTCTGAGATGCTTTGCCGACCTGAGTTCTTTATAAGAGCTGATGTATTCACGCTGTACCATATAAAAATTATCCAAAAGCCACTCCCACTGGGCGGGAACTGAAATCATGTTCTCGGCCCGCTTGGACAGGGCGGCATTTGCCGTTTTTATACTTGCCATGTCCCGTTTAAGCTTTTTGGCTTCCCCTAATCCGGAAGTAAATTTCCCGGGAGATATAAGGCGGGATGCAGATGCTGCATAGTTAAAAAGCCGGGGGTCTGCGATGTACAGGCCGGAATTTTCTATATCCATTTTTTCCTCCTTAAACATAAAGAGACTATATTGACATATTTTCCCCCAACATATGGATAATATTCCAATGCAAACAGAAAGAAAATTAAAAAAGAAGGTGACAAGAAAAAACACTTGACATGAGAAAAGAAAAGTAGTATACTCCGTTAAGCTAAAACACTTGACAGGAGGGCAAAGCCGTGAACGAAAGCAGAGTTATGCAGAGCCTTTTGCTTGATTTTTACGGAGAGCTTCTTACTGAAAAGCAGAGAGAGTGCTACGATCTGCATTACAATGAGGATCTGTCCCTGTCTGAAATTGCTCAGCAGGCCGGAATTTCCCGCCAGGGTGTATGGGATAATATAAAAAGGGCAGAAGATTCCCTTAAAGACATAGAAGAAAAAACAGGTCTTGTCCGCCGCTTTCAGGAAACGAGAGAGGCGCTCATAAGACTCTCGGAAAAGATGGACAGGCTTCAAAGCGAGAGCGAGGGCAGCGTTAGGGAACTTGCGGCAGAGGCAGGCAAAGAAATTAAGGCTCTTTTGAGCAGAGGTTAAATATGGCGTTTGAAAGCTTATCTGAAAAACTGAATGCGGCCTTTAAAAAACTCCGAGGAAAAGGCAGACTTACCGCTTCCGATGTTAAGGAGGCTATGCGCGAGGTGCGTATGGCACTGCTTGAAGCGGATGTAAGCTATAAAGTCGTAAAGCAGTTTACAAAGACAGTCACTGAGAAAGCCAGCGGTTCCGAAGTTCTGGAAGCCCTGTCTCCGGCTCAGATGGTTATTAAAATAGTAAATGAGGAGCTGTGCGCCCTTATGGGCGGGGAGAGCACAAAGCTCAATATAAGCTCAAAATCTCCAAGCGTTGTTATGCTGGTAGGCCTTCAGGGCGCCGGTAAGACTACAAACGGTGCAAAGCTTGCAGGCTACATGAGAAAGCAGGGCAAGCGCCCCCTTCTGGCTGCCTGTGACATCTACCGTCCCGCCGCTATAAAACAGCTTGAGACCGTGGGAAAGCAGCTTGATATTCCCGTGTTCCAGATGGGACAGACAAATCCTGTGGATATTGCAAAAGCCGCAGTTGAACACGCTAAAAAGCATGGTAACGATCTGGTGTTCCTTGATACAGCCGGTCGTCTCCATATAGACCAGCAGCTCATGGATGAGCTTAAAAACATTAAAGCCGCAGTTGAGCCGGCAGAAATTCTGCTTGTTGTTGATGCTATGACAGGTCAGGATGCCGTCAACGCCGCCGCAGCCTTTGACGAGGCTCTGGATGTTACCGGTGTTATGCTCTCAAAGCTGGACGGTGACGCAAGAGGCGGTGCCGCACTATCCATTAAGGCTACTACCGGAAAGCCTATAAAGTTTATAGGCGTGGGCGAAAAGCTTGATATGATTGAGCCGTTCCACCCTGACAGAATGGCATCCAGAATTTTGGGCATGGGCGATATGCTCACGCTTATCGAAAAGGCCGAACAGAGCTTTGACGAAAAGAAAGCACTTGAAACCGCAGAGAGAATGCGCCAGAACAGGCTGAGTCTTGATGACTATCTTGACCAGATGGCTCAGCTCCGCAGTATGGGAGATTTGGGCGATATAGCAGCAATGATACCGGGCATGGATGCCTCTGCTTTAAAAGGCGCCAATGTGGATGAAAAGGCCATGGCAAGGCAGGAGGCAATAATCCGCTCCATGACCAAGGCCGAGAGGGATAACCCTAATATCCTTAACTCCAGCCGTAAAAAACGCATTGCAGCCGGTTCAGGGACTTCCGTTGTGGATGTTAACCGTGTTCTGAAGCAGTTTGCCGCTTTGCAGCAGATGACAAAACAGCTGACCGGAAAGAACATGAAGAAGATGCAGAAAAAGATGGGTCGCATGGGCGGCGGATTTCCCGGTATGCCTGGAATGCCCGGAGGCTTCGGGTTCTGAAATTAAGCTTACAACCGCAAAGAGCGTTTGTAATATATATTAAAAATTACACGGAGGTGAAAATACAATGGTTAAAATCAGACTTCGCAGAATGGGTGCAAAGAAGGCTCCCTTTTATCGTATAGTTGTGGCTGACTCCCGTTTCCCCCACGACGGCCGTTTCATCGAGGAGATCGGTTCCTACGATCCTAACGCTGACAGCAACAAGCTGAATGTTAACATGGAGCGTGCACAGTACTGGATTTCTAAGGGCGCTCAGCCTACCGACACAGTCCGCGGCCTGCTTAAAAAGGTCGAGGCCTAATAAGGAGTTTCTACCGGCATGAAAGAACTTTTGACCTACATTGTACAGAACCTTGTTGATAATCCCGACGAGGTTTCTGTGACCGAGCACAAGGCCGACGGCGAGACCGTTTTTGAGGTTCGGGTTGCTGACGGCGATATGGGCAAGGTCATAGGCCGGCAGGGCAGGATCGTTAAACAGATCCGTATACTCATGCGGGCCGTTGCCCAGAGAAAGGGCAAAAAGGTTTCAGTTGAGATTCTGGACTGAGATTTTTATGTATGAATGAAACAGAGGTTTATGCCTCTGTTTTTTTCATTTAGGGCGTTTTTGGTTTTTGTTATTATATTATTAAAAGTATGCAATTTGGGGAATAATTCTTGTCTAAAATGCAAAGATATAGTATACTAAAAATATCCTATTATGAAAACTTTTTACAGGGAGGCATAAATATGAGAAAACTAAAACGTGTCATGGTTCTTGCCCTTACATTGGCTGTGGTTTTGAGCTTTAGCGCCTGCGGCTCCTTTGAAATGAGTATAATGAAGGGCGCTAAAAAAATGCAGGAACTTGAAAGCCTGCATATGGACATGACAATGGATGCGGGTTTTAATATAGGTGTTATGGGTCAGGAGATACCTATTGACGTGAAAGCCACAAATTCTGCCGATGTTCAGACAAATCCTCAAAGACTCCTTATGGAAATGGAAGCCGAGGTTATGGGTGAAAAGCAAACGATACACCTTTATGTTGAACAAAACGGCGATAAATACACAATGGCGGATTCTTTTGACGGGACAAACTGGGTGTTAGATGATACCTTTAGTATGGATGTATCGAAATTTGCCGATATGATAGATCCAAAGGCATCTGTTGCCGTGCTGGCTAAATACGGATCTGCTTTTGAAAAAGCAGGCACTGAAAATATTATGGGTTATGACACCGTTCGATATGACGGAGTCATCAGCAGCGATGATTTAATGGAGCTTGCGGATCTTTTGAGCATTGAAGAACTGGCGGGCATGGGCATTGACATTAGTGAGGAAGAGCTGGCGGAACTCAAAAATGCTCTTAAGGGTCCCTACAATGTGCCATGCTCCATCTGGCTTGAAAGCAAAAGCGGTATGATTATACGCTACGATATAGACCTTACCGAGATGATGGGTATTATAATTGCAACTGCGCTGGCTGAAGAAATCGTCGGCACTGAAGCGGAAGCACTGGGAATAGAAATAAAGGTAAATAATATGAAAGTGAGCACTGTCTTTTCACAGTTTGATGAGATAGGCGAAATCCAAAGACCTGTATTTTAATGTTAAAAAACTGAGCCGTTACCATGACGGCTCAGTTTTTGCGTTTTCTCATATTGAGAATTTAAAATACTTGTTAAAAGGCTGAAAACATGATAAAATTATAAAGATAAATATTTTTATTCGGAGAAGACTATGAATGAAAAAATGTTTGTCCCTGCGGGACGAATAGTGAACACGCACGGTGTTCAGGGAGAAGTTAAAATAGAAGTATGGCTTGACAGCCCTAAATTTATGAAAAAATTTAAAAGACTTTTTGCAGGGGATAGGGAGTTTGAAGTTATTTCCGGCAGAGAGCATAAGGGCTTCTTTATTGCTAAACTCAAAGGTGTTGACAATATTAATGCCGCAATGCCTTTAAAGGGCATGGAAGTGCAGGTTTTAAAGCAAGAGGCTAACCTTCCCAACGGCAGCTTTTTTATACAGGATATTATCGGTGCAGCGGTAGTCGGTGAGGACGGAGAGACGATAGGTATATTAAAGGATGTTTTGGAGACTCCGGCCTCTCTTATTTATATAGTGCAGGGAGATGAAGAGCACCTTATCCCGGCTGTTCCCGAATTTATAAAGGAAACTGACGCTGATAAAGGGATAATAAAAGTAAAGCTTATTGAGGGAATGTAAGAATGAGAATTGATATAATGACTCTTTTCCCCCAAACAGTTAATGCCGTGCTCCATGAAAGCATTATAGGCAGAGCCGCAAAAAAAGGCATAATTGAGATAAACTGCGTACAAATAAGAGATTACACCGAAAATAAACAGATGCAGGTGGATGATTATCCCTATGGCGGCGGCTGGGGCTGTGTAATGATGGCTCAGCCTTTAAAATCCTGCCTTGACCATATTATGGCAGAAGCCGGTGAGAGAAAGAGCAGGGTCATTTACATGTCACCTCAGGGAAAACCCTACACTCAGGAGACAGCAAAGCGCTTAAAGCGTGACTATGACCATCTGGTTCTGGTCTGCGGCCATTATGAGGGAATAGACGAGCGTTTTATTGAGGAATGTGTTGACGAGGAAATCTCTCTCGGGGACTTCGTACTAACCGGCGGCGAGATTGCTGCAATGGCTGTTGCAGACTCTGTGTGCCGTATGGTGCCGGGGGTTTTATCTGACGAGCAGTGCTATACAGGTGAGAGCCACTGGGACGGACTTTTGGAATATCCCCAATATACAAGACCTGAATGCTGGGAAGGCAGAAAAGTGCCGGATGTACTTTTAAACGGAGACCACAGAAAGGTTGAGCGGTGGAGAAGAAAACAGCAGCTTCTCCGTACCATGGAAAAAAGACCGGATATGTTCCAAAAATTAGAGCTTAACGATAAAGAGGACAAAGCTCTTCTTGAAGAGCTGAAACGGGATGAAAAAAGTATTAAGCTTACCCGGCCTCTTTCGTGGAGAAAGGCGGAACCTTCTGATTTGCCTGATATAATTCAGATGGCAGAATACGCAAGGAAGAGTCTTAAAAAACTGGGAGCAGACCAGTGGCAGGGTGACTACCCCAACGAAAGTGATTTTATTAAGGACATAGAGGGACAGGAATGTTACATTATTTCACACGGAGATGAAAAAGCCGCATTTTTTGTGCTGTCCGAAAAACCCGATGAGTGTTATGAGCACATAACAGACGGCAAGTGGTCAGCGGATATTCCCTATTGTGTTGCTCACAGGGCAGCAATAGCTCAAAAATACAGAGGCAGCGGAATTTCCCACTATCTTATGGACAGCATTGAAGAGCTTACAAGACTTGCAGGCAGAAGAGCCGTCAGGGTTGACACCCACAGAAAAAACAAGCCTATGAAAGCTCTTTTAAAGGAGCACGGTTACAGATACAGGGGTAATGTTGTAGTGGACACAAGTCCGGGCCATGATTGTTCAAGACAGGCCTACGAAAAGATACTCAAAAAAGCAGGAGGAGAAAAATGAATTCAGGAGACAGTCAGAAGTTTTTAAAAAGCGCTATTGTGTGGACGGTGATTTCAGTCATTGCGCTGGTATTGCTATTTATTGCTCAGGGTGCTCTTTTCGGCAAAATATGCGGCCTCACTTTAGTGGGCTTCTGCATGGCGGGTCAGTGGCTGAGATACCTGAAATCAAAGAAATAATATGGAACTTACTAACATAAATGAGATAAACGGTCTGCTTCTGAGACACGGATTTAAATTCTCAAAGGCTATGGGTCAGAATTTTCTGACTGCCCGCTGGGTACCTCAGCAGATAGCGGAGGAGGCGGAAATTGACGAAAATACCGGCGTACTGGAAGTTGGCCCCGGCATTGGCTGCCTTACGGCTGAGCTTTCCGAAAACGCGGGAAAGGTTATTTCAGTAGAGCTTGATAAGCGTTTGAAGCCTGTACTTGAAGAGACACTTGAAGGCAGGGAAAATGTGGAGGTAATTTTCGGGGACGTTTTAAAGCTTGATTTGCGTCAGCTGGTCAACGAAAAATTTCAGGGCTTAAAGCCTGCGGTATGCGCAAACCTTCCTTACAATGTGACAACTCCTCTGATTACTGCATTTATTGAAGCGGGTTGTTTTGAAACGGTAACAGTAATGATACAGCGTGAGGTTGCACTCCGTATATGTGCTCAGCCGGGTACGGGAGACTACGGAGCATTCGGCATTTTTGTTAATTACTACATGGAGCCTGAACTTTTGTTTGAGGTACCGCCCACATGTTTTATACCTCAGCCAAAGGTCACATCAGCTGTTATAAAACTTAAAAGACGGAAAAATCCGCCTGTAAAGGTGATAGATGAAAAGCTCTTATTTAAAGTGGTAAGGGCCGCTTTTAACCAGCGCCGCAAAACACTTGTAAATGCTCTCAGTTCTGCTTTCGGCAATTTAACCAAAGATGAAATTATAAAATTGGTGGAAAATTCCGGTGTTGATAGTAAAATTCGGGGCGAGAACCTTAGTATTGTTAGTTTTGCAAAAATTTCAGATGAAATACATAGGTTAATTTCGGTTGATTTGTAAGGAAAGTGCATTGATTATTTTAACCTATTTGTGGTAATCTAAGTTATAGCAGAGATTAAAAAATAGTCCATTATTATTGATTATAGAAAGGATTGAAAACAATGAGCAAAAAGTATGTTTACCTGTTTTCAGAGGGCAATGCTCAGATGCGTGAGCTTCTCGGCGGCAAAGGTGCAAACCTGGCTGAGATGACAAACATCGGCCTGCCTGTCCCTCAGGGCTTCACTATCACCACCGAGGCCTGCACTCAGTACTATGAGGATGGCCGTAAGATAAACGACGAAATCATGGATGAAATCATGAAGAACGTCGAAATTATGGAGCAGATCAACGGCAAAAAGTTCGGCGATCTCAACAATCCTATGCTTGTTTCCGTTCGCTCCGGCGCACGTGCTTCCATGCCCGGTATGATGGACACAATTCTGAACCTTGGACTTAACGATGACGTTGTTGCTGCTATGATAGCCGGCAATCCCGATCCTAAGTTCGAGCGCTTTGTTTATGACTCCTACCGCCGCTTCATCCAGATGTTCTCCGACGTGGTTATGGAAGTGGGCAAAAAGTATTTTGAGGAACTCATCGATAAGATGAAGGAAGCCAAGGGCGCAAAGTCCGACCTGGATCTTACCGCTGCCGACCTTAAGGAGCTGGCTCGTCAGTTCAAGGAAGAGTACAAAAATCAGATTGGAGAGGACTTCCCCTCCGACCCCAAAGTTCAGCTTTATGAGGCTATCAGAGCCGTTTTCCGTTCTTGGGACAACCCAAGAGCCAACGTATACCGTCGTGACAACGAAATTCCTTATTCTTGGGGTACCGCTGTCAACGTTATGCCTATGGTATTCGGTAACCTGAACGACAACTCAGGTACCGGTGTTGCATTTACCCGTAACCCCGCAACAGGTGAGAAGGTTCTCTTCGGTGAGTTCCTTGTTAATGCTCAGGGCGAGGACGTTGTTGCAGGTGTCCGTACTCCTATGCCCATTTCTCAGATGGCAGAGCAGTTCCCTGAGGCATTTGCTCAGTTCCAGGAAGTCTGCAAGACTCTGGAAAATCACTACCGCGATATGCAGGATATGGAGTTCACCGTTGAAAACGGCAAGCTCTACATGCTCCAGACCCGTAACGGTAAGCGTACCGCTCAGGCCGCTCTCAAGATTGCATGCGATCTGGTTGACGAGGGCATGATTGATGAAAAGCAGGCAGTTCTGATGATAGACCCCAGAACTCTGGATACTCTGCTTCACCCCCAGTTTGACGAGAAAGCTCTTAAGGCAGCTACCCCCATTGGTAAGGGCCTTGGCGCTTCCCCCGGTGCTGCCTGCGGTAAGGTTGTCTTTTCCGCAGAAGACGCAAAGGAGTGGAATGAGCGCAAAGAGAAAGTTGTTCTTGTTCGTCTTGAGACCAGCCCCGAGGACATTGAGGGTATGAAGGCTGCTCAGGGTATACTGACCGTTCGCGGCGGTATGACCTCTCACGCTGCTGTTGTTGCCAGAGGCATGGGTAAGTGCTGTGTTTCCGGCTGCGGCGAAATCAAGATGGACGAGGCTAACAAGAAGTTCACTCTCTCCGGCAAAACCTACTCCGAGGGAGATTACATCTCCATTGACGGTTCTACCGGTAATATTTACGAGGGAGTTATTCCCACTGTTGATGCCACTATTGCAGGTGAGTTTGGCCGCATAATGGGTTGGGCTGACAAGTACAGAGTACTGCAGGTTCGCACCAATGCTGATACTCCCCACGATGCACGCAAGGCTCGCGAGCTTGGCGCACAGGGTATCGGCCTTACCCGTACCGAGCACATGTTCTTCGATTCCGAGAGAATAGGTGCATTCCGTGAGATGATCGTTTCCGACACTGCTGAAGAGCGTGAAGCAGCTCTCAAGAAGCTGGAGCCTATGCAGCAGGCGGACTTCGAGGGCATTTATGAGGCAATGGAAGGCAACCCTGTTACCATCCGTTTCCTGGATCCTCCTCTCCACGAGTTCATTCCCACTGAGGAAGCTGATATTAAGGCTCTTGCAGAAGCAAAGGGCAAGACCGTTGAGGAAATTAAGGCTGTTTCCGAGTCCCTCCACGAGTTTAACCCCATGATGGGTCATCGTGGCTGCCGTCTGGCTGTTACCTTCCCCGAAATTGCAGAGATGCAGACTCGTGCCGTCATTAAGGCCGCTCTTGCTGTTCAGGCACGTCACCCCGAGTGGAACATGGTTCCGGAAATCATGATTCCTCTGGTAGGTGAAACTAAGGAACTCAAGTATGTCAAGGACATCGTTGTTGCAGCTGCCGACAAGCTCATTGCCGAGGCAGGCTCCGACATGAAGTATCTTGTCGGTACTATGATAGAAATCCCGAGAGCTGCTCTCACCGCTGACCAGATCGCTACCGAGGCTGAGTTCTTCTCCTTCGGTACCAACGACCTGACTCAGATGACCTTTGGTTTCAGCCGTGATGACGCAGGTAAGTTCCTGGGTGCATACTATGACAAGAAGATTTATGAGAACGATCCCTTTGCAAGAGTTGACCAGACCGGCGTAGGCCAGCTGGTTGAGATGGCTGCAAAGAAGGGCCGCGCAACCCGTCCCGAACTCCACCTTGGTGTTTGCGGTGAGCATGGCGGCGACCCCGGTTCCGTTGAGTTCTTCCACAAGGTTGGTCTTGACTATGTCTCCTGCAGCCCCTTCCGTGTTCCTATCGCAAGATTGGCAGCAGCTCAGGCCGCTATTAAATATCCACGTGCGTAAGAATCAG
>JAHHRS010000024.1 GCA_020025675.1 Oscillospiraceae bacterium | reverse complement strand
TTCGTAAGAAGCTCATGGTATACAGCATCACAGTCTATAACCAGCGCTCCCTGCTCTTTAAGTGCGTTCAGCCCGGTTGTTTTGCCGCAGCCTGTACCGCCTGTAATGCCCACTATAAGCATCTCATCGCAAAGCGCATCCGCAATGTCTTGCTCAGAAAGAGCTCCCTGCCTTAGTATTTTATAAGGGGTTTCACTCATATCTATAAGGGTTGACTCTTTTCCTATGTAACATTCACCGCCGTCAATTATACCTGCTATCTTTCCGTCAAAATACTCACGGACTTTCTCCGGTGACTTTGGGCTTTCTTCCCCTGACGGATTTGCAGAGGGTGCAGCAAAGGGAAGGCCGGAAAGCCTCAAAAGCTCCAGTGTTTTTTCATGGTCCGGACAGCGAAGGCCCACGGTTTTACCTCCCGCTCTGACTATATCGGGCACAATGTCCTTTGAGTTTAAGACTATTGTGAGAGGTCCCGGCCAAAATCGCCGGGCAAGAGCCTTTGCCGCTTTAGGTACAGTCTCACAGTATTTTTCCATGTCATTGGGTGACGGTATCATAAGAGATAAAGGCTTAACCGGCGGTCTTCCTTTCACCTCATATATATCTTTAACTGCGCTTTCATTAAGTCCGTTTCCGGCAAGCCCGTATACAGTCTCCGTAGGCACTGCAACAAGAGCGCCGTTTTTTATAAGCTCCGCCGCAACTGAAAGATCTTCTTTAAATATCTCCGTTTTCAAAATTCTTCCCCCTGATTTGAAAGCTTTTCCGCCTGTGCCGCCGTAACAAGAGCATCTATCAGCGGGTCAAGGTCTCCGTTTATAATTCCTGAAATGTTGAAGTTTTTATTATCTCCGCTGAGTCTGTGATCGGTTACACGGTTTTGGGGAAAATTATAGGTTCTTATTCTCTCGCTTCTGTCACCGGAGCCTATCTGACTTTTTCTCTCGGCGGCAACTGCTGCATTCTGCTTTCTCTGCTCTTCTTCATAAAGCTTAGAGCGTAGAATCTGCATTGCCCTGTCTTTATTTTTATACTGGCTTCGCTCATCCTGACACTCCACCACAAGTCCCGTAGGCAGGTGAGTTATTCTTATTGCGCTTTCGGTCTTATTGACGTGCTGTCCGCCTGCGCCGGATGAACGATAGGTGTCTATTTTCAGATCGCTCATGTTTAGCTCATACTCTACCTCTTCAATTTGAGGCAGAACCGCAACGGTAGCAGCAGAGGTATGAATACGGCCGCCGGACTCAGTAACCGGCACACGCTGGACTCTGTGTCCTCCGGCTTCAAATTTAAGCCGTGACCATGCACCCTGCCCTTCTACTACAAAGCTTATTTCCTTAATGCCGCCAAGCTCCGTATCATTAACGTTTACAACGTCAATCTTCCAGCCCTTGCGCTCGGCATACATGGAATACATTCTATATAGGTCATAGGCGAAAAGCATTCCCTCTTCTCCGCCTACGCCGCCGCGAATTTCCATAATAACATTTTTATCGTCATTTGGGTCTTTAGGCAAAAGAAGAATTTTTATTTCTTCTTCAAGTTTTTCCTTTTCGCTTTTAGCCGCCTTATACTCATCCTGAGCCAGTTCCTTCATTTCAGGGTCATCCATAAGAGCCACTGCCTCTTCCATATCGGCCGAGGCTTTTTCATATGCGCAATAGGCCTCCACTATGGGCGCAAGCTCCCTGCTCTCCCTGTCAAGTTTAGCATACAACGCCGGCTCTGAATAGGTTTCGGGCATTTCCATTCTGCGGCATATTTCCTCATATTGATTTTTCAGAAGTTTAAGCCTTTCAAACATCTGTATTCTCCGTTTGTAAAATTTATCTGATTGATTATTTTACCATACTTCCTTTAGTCTGTAAACCTAAATCATTTTAGTATAACAGGGCTTTGACGGAAATCAGCTCCGCTCCTTCGCTCTCCGGTGGCTTTCCGTCCCAGCACATAAAAATCGTGTGCAGATGCTCCCAATTCAAAAAGCTTTTTGCAGTCATCATCAAGAGCTTTCACTGACGCAGGTTTTGTTATTACGGGAATAGTTTCTTTTTTGTTTACTTCTTTTATAATCTCACAGCCTCTGCTGTCTGCTGCAAGTACCCGGGCATAAGGCGGAATTCCATCGTTCATGCCTTTTTTTACCCCAAGGCAGGCATTTAGGCACATGCGGCGAATTCTGGAAAGCGTGTAGCGCTTGGTTTTGGCGGCTGAAAGCACAGAGTCAAGTCCTCCCTCTTCCCTCACTGCTTTATAGAGCCGCCTTCCTGCCCCGTCTCCGCCGTCCGGTATATTATCGAAGTATTCTTCATCGAACATTCTAAGTCTTGAGAGCATGGCAATTTCCAAAAGACTTTTGTCCGTCAATTCTCTGCCCTGTTCCCTCTCTCTCTGATATACTTTATCCGCCTTTTCCGGAATATGGTCACTTAGGCTTTTACCCATTTTCAGCAAGCTTCTCAGTTCAGAGGCAGACTTAGGCCCGCTGCCGGCCCACTCCTTGTCGTGGCCCCCTCCGAAGCGCTGCACCGTCATGGGTATAATAGGGAGGTTAAGTCCATAGACAGCCTTCAAATATTCTATTGCCAAAATATTGTTTGGAAGCTCAAGCTGCTCTGACAGTTCTCCCACTTCCTCCTCCGCTGCAATCTGCCTTGCAGCGGCATATGAAAGATTACCGTCCCTGTTTAAGATTTCCTTTATTTTTTCGTTAAACTCAGGTTTTATAAGGATTTCCGAAAGCTTTTTTAATGGTTCTATTTCCCCCGTCTCACTCCCGAAGCTCAGATGAGTAGCTCCCAAAGCAGAAAGTAAGCCCACCGAACCTCTCGCAAAACTCTCTGCCGATGACAGAGACCAGGGTAAAGGCAATTCAATCACAAGATTTGCCCCGCACATGCAGGCGGCTTCGGCTCTTGCAAATTTTGAGTATACCGCCGCATCACCTCTCTGCATGAAATCCCCGGACATAACGCAAATAACCGCTGCATCCTCACACAGAGCTTGTTTGCTCATTAAAAGATGATATGCGTGACCATTATGAAAGGGGTTATATTCACACACTATTCCTATTATATCCATATAAATCGCCTCATTTCATAAAAAGGGCTTGCCTTTTTCGTTATTTGTATTAAAATAGGTTGGGTATAATTCTTATTCTACTTAATTTCTTAAGCATTTACAATAGAAAGGAAACTGAAAATGAAAATTTTAGTCATCAACGCAGGCAGTTCTTCCCTTAAGTACCAGCTTATCGACATGGAGAACGAAAAAGTCATGGCCAAGGGCCTATGCGAGCGTATCGGTATTGACGGTCACTTGAAGCACAGCCCTCTGGTCGGCGGCAAGCCCGTTTTCGACGAGGACATTTCCCTTCCTACTCATTCCGAGGCAATAGCCGCAGTCATTGACAAGCTCACCAGCCCTGAGTACGGCGTTGTCACCTCCATGAAGGAGATCGACGCTGTGGGTCACCGTGTTGTACACGGCGGAGAGAAGTTTGCATGCTCCGTAAAAATTGACGACGAAGTAATGGCTGCTCTGGAAGAATGCACTCCCTTTGCTCCTCTGCACAACCCTGCCAATATTACCGGTATCAATGCCTGCAAAGCAGTTATGGGTGACGTTCCCATGGTTGCCGTTTTTGATACCGCTTTCCACCAGACTATGCCCGGAAAAGCATATATGTATGCAATCCCCTATGAATATTACAAAAATGACGGTATCCGCCGCTACGGATTCCACGGAACTTCTCACCGTTACGTTTCCTCCCGCTGCGCCGAGCTTATGGGCAGACCCATTGAGGAGCTGAAGATAATTTCCTGTCACATGGGTAACGGTTCTTCAATTTGCGCTATCGATCACGGCAAGTGTGTTGACACTTCCATGGGCTTCACTCCTCTGGTAGGTCTTCCTATGGGTACTCGCTGCGGCGATTTGGATGCCGGTGTCATTCAGTTTATAATGAATAAGTACGGCATGAACATTGACGAAATGCTGAACATACTTAACAAAAAATCCGGTGTTCTGGGTGTCTCCGGCGTTTCCTCCGACTTCCGCGATCTGGAGAAAGCTGCCGAGGAAGGAAATGAGCGTGCAGCTCTGGCCCTGGAGATGTTCCACTACTGGTCTGCCAAGGTTGTTGGCTCCTACATTGCAGCTATGAACGGCGTTGACGCTATCATATTCACCGCAGGTGTTGGTGAAAACGGCAAGGAAACCCGTGCCGCCGTATGCGAGCATTTCGGATACCTTGGCGTTGAGCTTGACGAAGAGGCAAACTCCAAGCGTGGACAGGACATCATGATCTCCACTCCCGAATCCAAAGTTAAAGTCTTCGTAATTCCCACCAACGAAGAGCTGGTTATCGCAAGAGATACCAAGGCAATCGTTGGCTGAGTCCATATTTCAAAAAAATGTACGGTATGAATTTCATACCGTACATTTTTTATTTAATTGCAGAAATGGCTATCTGAGTCCATTCCTCCATATTGTCCCAATATTTCATAAGTTCATCAACAGTAAGCCATAGTCCTTCAAGTTTTTCCGTCTCCCTGACCTTCACTTCTCCCTGAACTTCCATTGTAAAACAAAGTCCAAGATGGACACTGCCTACTTCGTTTGAGTCGTTATTTATAACTCCTACCGGTATAAGCTCCCCAAGCTTCTCTATTGAGACTTCCTCTCTAAGCTCCCTTTCCAATCCACGCATAAGGACTTGCTGCTTTTCAGTTTCATCCACCGGGTTTATATGTCCTCCGATGCCAATGGAGACTTTACCGTGAAGTCTTGCCTCGCCGCCTTTATTTAATCTGCGAGTGGTAAATATTTTATTTCCCTGACGTAAAACCACATAAGGAATTATCTGCTTAAAATTGGGATTTTCCTCCGCCTCTTGTCGGGGCAGAAATTCATACTCATTTATTATTGTATCTACAAGTGCTTTACGGTCTGTTTCAATCATTCCGTTTAAGCCCTGTATATACTTTTTCAGCTTTTCTGTCTTTACAACTAATACGTTTTCCATACAATTACCCCTTTATGCATAAATTCTTTATGCTGTCATTGACTAAACATAATTTTAAGGTTAAAATTCTATTCATAAATATATTATAACATATAAGGGAGGATATTTCCATGCCAAGCTTTCAAGATATTTATTTTGAGTCTTCTACCGGTGTAAACCGTATACACGCCAGAAAGTGTACTCCTGACGGAAAGCCAATTGCAATTGTTCAGATAAACCACGGTATTGCCGAATACATTGACCGTTATGACGATTTTATGTATTTTCTTGCCGACAACGGTTTTGTAGTATTGGGTGAAGATCATTTAGGACACGGAAAATCTATTGAGCGGCCTGAAGACCAAGGCTTTTTTGCTGAAAAAGACGGCTGGAACTATGTTTTAAAAGATATTGACCGTTTGAGAAATATTATACGGGAAGAGTACCCTGATTTGCCGTACATATTCTTCGGTCACAGCATGGGCAGCTTTCTCACTCGCAACTATCTCATAAATAACCCCCATAAATATGACGGAGCCATTATCTGCGGAACAGGTCACATGCCAAAGCTTAAAGCCCTTTCCGGTTACAGTCTGGCCCAGGCTGTGTGCAAGCTTAAAGGGCCAAGAGCAGACGGAAAATTTATAAATGATGTTGGATTTGCCGGATTTAACAAGCGTTTCCCCTTCCACATGACTGAGTTTGACTGGGTGTGCTCCAGTTATGAAACGGTGAAAAAATATGTCGCAGACCCTCTCTGCGGGTTTGTACCAAAGGCAAGTGTTTTCAGAGACATGATGGGCGGCGTTCTCTGCATAATTGACCAGAAAAACATTGATTCCATGAGCAAAACCCAGCCCATTTTCTTTATTTCCGGCGGCGATGATCCGGTGGGTGAATACGGCAAAGGTGTAGAGAGAGCATACAATTCTTTCTGCAAGGCCGGTTTGCATGACGTAAGCATTAAAATCTATCCCGGAATGAGGCACGAGATTTTAAACGAGGATGACCACGAAATAGTTTATAAGGATATATTGACCTGGCTTAACGCCAAACTTGATAGTATGTCAAAATAAAATTTAGAAGGACGCTGTATAAAACGTCCTTCTTTTTATTTATATCATTGCAATAATTATAAAAACAGCTCCGACCGTTTCAGGTCGGAGCTGTTTTACCAATACCGTTTCGGATTGGGACAATTTAAAATCAGTCTTCCTCAGGGGCAAAGCCGGAAGCAGTACCGTCTGCGGAAATCTCGTAAACGAGAGCATCTTCGCCGCCGTTGCGGACAGGCTCCTCATACTCCTCTTCCTCAACTTCCTTAACGGGAGCGGGTTCGGGCTCAGAAAGAGCACGTATAGAGAGAGAGATCTTGTGCTTGTCCTCGTCGATTGCAGTAATCTTTGCATCAACAACATCACCCACGGTGAGAACGTCCTCAGGCTTGCCGATACGGCGATTTGCGATCTGGCTTATGTGGATAAGACCGTCAACACCGGGAAGAACCTCAGCAAAAGCGCCGAAAGGCATGAGCTTAACAACAGTGACCTTGGCAACTGAACCAACGGAGAACTTGCTCATGAACATTTCCCAAGGATTAGCATTGGGATCTTTGTATCCAAGAGAGATTTTACGTTTCTCACGATCAAAGTTAATAACATAAACTTCTATCTCATCACCTACGGAAACAACCTCGGAAGGATTGTGGATACGGCCCCAGCTAAGCTCGGACACGTGAACCATACCGTCAATTCCGCCGATGTCTACGAATGCGCCGTAGCTGGTGAGGGACTTGACAGTGCCCATGTAACGCTTGCCAACCTCGATGCTGCTCCAGATCTCATCAATGCGTGCGCGGCGCT
Organism: Oscillospiraceae bacterium; assembly: GCA_020025675.1. Lineage (GTDB taxonomy): Bacteria > Bacillota > Clostridia > Oscillospirales > Oscillospiraceae > Limivicinus. The sequence continues at coordinate 21,925 of JAHHRS010000024.1, read as the reverse complement.
CAGCCTGTGCAACACGGCGGATAGAGCCTACAACGCGTTTGCGAGCCTTATTAACCTCGGTAATCTTAAGACGTACAGTCTTCTTGAGCAGCTGAGAGAGCTCTGCATCACGGGGGAGATCGGTCTGAGAAGCGGGAACAAAGACGCGAACGCCCTTGACGGAAACCACAACGCCGCCCTTGTTGACCTCTGTGACTATGCCTTCCATAACTCTGCCGTCCTCAACAGCAACCTCAACATCTGCCCAAATCTTAGCAGCGTCAAGACGCTTCTTTGAAAGCTGAGCTGTGCCATCAACATCGCTTACTCTGACAACAACGGCCTCAACGCTGTCGCCAACATTGAGGACATCCTCAACCTTTATTCCCTCATCGGTAAACTCGGTAGTAGGAATAAATCCGGAGTACTTAGTGCCCAAATCTACGCTGATTTCCTTTTCAGTGATGGCCACAACGGTACCGGTAACCTTGTCACCGTTATATATTGGCTTTAGAGTCTCCTCCAGCATTTCGTCGAAGGACATTTCCTTCTCTACTGTGGATTCCTCAACTTTGATTTCGTCGCTCATTTTGTTTCTTACCTCCTTAATTATCCACGCGGGAGTTGACGCTCCAGCAGTCAATCCGACGCATTGTGCAGTTTTAAGCCTGTCCGTATCCAATTCAGAAGTTCTTTCTATAAACTGGACATTATCGCAATGCTCCATACATATCTGCGCTAAATGCTGACTGTTGGCGCTGTGTTTACCGCCTATAACCACCATAGCGTCGCATTCTCTGGCCAAAGCTTCCGCCTCTGCCTGCCGCGTGAACGTAGCAAGACATATTGTATCAGATATTTCCGGATTTGTACATCTTTTTTTTATGATATTGCAACATTCTGTAAATTTAGTATGAGTTTGGGTGGTTTGAACCACAACACTTATTGCTTTTTCCCCCATTTCAGGGTTTTGGCTTAGAAATTCTTCCATTTCTTCAGGATTTTCAATAACTTTGTGGTCTCCGCACCAGCCGCAAATTGCCTCAACCTCAGGGTGATTTCTCATTCCTATAATTATAACAAAGCGGCCTTCTGCCTGAGCTTTGCTCACTATCTTATGTATGAATTTAACCTTCGGGCATGTGGCATCGATTATTACTGCGCCTTTTTCTTTTAACTCTTGGCAGGCCATCCTTGAGATACCGTGAGCTCTTAATAACACATGCTCCCCATTTTCAGCTTCTTTGGGAGAATTAATAACTCGAAGACCCTTCTTTTCCAGCGCTGCAACTACGTCCTCATTGTGTATCAGCTCCCCAAGGCAGGCACAGTGTCCCTGCTCCTCCAGAAGTTTTACGGCCATATCCACGGAGCGTTTTACTCCGAAGCAAAACCCGGCGCTTTTGGCTTCTTTAATTTCTCTCATTTTCTTTTCTCCAATCTTTTAATATGGAGTTTTTGCTCTATAATGCCGCAAAGTACCTCAAAACTCTCTTCAAAGCTTATTTTGCTTGTATCAACATGTATGGCATCCTCTGCCTCTCTTAAAGGGGCAGTCTCTCTGCAGGAGTCCTTTCTGTCCCGCTGGTTTATCTCTTCCAGGACTTCCTCGAAACTCTGCTCCACGCCTTTTTCTTTAAGCTCCAGCATTCTTCTCTCTGCTCTGGCCTCAGGGCTGGCAGTAAGGAAAATTTTCAGCTGAGCGTTCGGCAGCACAACAGTTCCTATATCACGGCCGTCCATTATTACGCTGTTTTCTTCTGCCATCTTTCTCTGCATTTCCAGAAGAAAAGCTCGAACCTGAGGTATTGCGGAAACATCGGAAGCACAAAGAGATATATGGGGTTCCCTTATCTCTCTCGATACATCTTCTCCGTTTAAATACATACGCTGTTCGCCCTTATCATCATAGGCAATTTTTATTTCAAGCTCCGGCAGCATTGCCGAAACAGCACCGGCATCTTTCCTGTCTATACCTTTTCTGTATGCCGCAAGTCCCACGCAGCGGTATATTGCGCCTGTATCTACATAGATAAATCCAAAAGCAGAAGCACAGCGTCTTGCTAAACTGCTCTTACCTGCGCCGGAAGGTCCGTCAACAGCGATAGAATATATTTCTTTCATAGTATTTCATCCTTTAACACAGATTTACCCGCTACATAGCCTGTGGACCATGCGATTTGCAGGTTAAATCCCCCTGTATATCCGTCAAGATTTAAAACCTCACCGGCAAAAAACAATCCTTCCACCAGCTTTGATTCCATGGTTCTGGGATTAACTTCCTTTGTATCAACTCCTCCGGAGGTAACAATAGCCTCCTCTATGGGACGTGTGCCGGAGATAGACACCGGAAATTCCTTAAACAGCTTAACAAGCCCCATTCTCTGCTGATGAGTTATGGTATTTACCTTCTTCTCAGGAGGTATTCCGGATAGCTTTATAAGTACGGGTATCATGGTTTTTCCGGCAAGTTTTTCCAGAGAATTTTTAAACTCACGGTTTGAGAAAAGCTCAAAGTCACGCAGTATGCGGGCATCCAGCTTTTTTTCGTCCAGAGCAGGCTTCAAATCAATTCTAACGGAGTATACGGCCTTATCCCTATTTCTCATATGGGAGCTTGCAGAAAGCACCAGAGGCCCTGAGAGGCCGAAATGGGTAAAGAGCAATTCTCCGAGTTCCTTATATATCAGTTTGTCATTTTCATACAGGGACAGTGTAACATTTCTAAGTGAAAATCCCTGCATTTGACCGCAGTAATCGTCATCGCTTTCAAGAGGCACCAGAGAGGCTCTTGGCTGAATTATATTATGACCGAATTCCTTTGCGAATTTATAACCGTCACCCTTTGAGCCTGTGAGAGGATAACTCATGCCCCCTGTACATATAGCTGCGGCTCTGCATTTAATAATCCCATCCGGGGTCTCTACAGCCGAGACAGCACCGTTTTCCGTCAAAATTTGTTTGGCTGTGGTGCGTAATATTTTTACTCCGGACTCTATACACAGACGCTCAAGCATATCAGCCACTTCATTAGCATTGTCTGATACGGGAAAGACACGATTTCCCCGCTCTGTTTTCAGCTTTACTCCGTGACTTTCAAAAAAGCTTATTGTATCCGTGGGACTTAGCCTGTTTAATGCACTGTACAAAAAGCGTCCGTCTGAAGGTATGTTTTCCATAAAACCCTTTATATCGCAGTTATTTGTCACATTGCAGCGGCCCTTGCCCGTTATTCTTACCTTTCTGCCCAACTTTTTATTTGGATCAAGCAAGGTCACATGAACCCCACGGTCAGCAGCTGTAATCGCACACATCAGTCCGGCTGCGCCGCCGCCTATAACCACAAGATCAGAATTACTGTTCATTTTCTCTGTACTCCATACGAAGCTTTTCAGTCTCCGCTATTTTTTTATTTTTAATTTTTTCTCCCTCCGGCTGAGCAATAAGGGCACTGATAATACTCATAACCCCAACGCTGTTTTCAGTATATATAACCAAATCAGCATAATTTAAGGTAGATTCAGGCTCAGAACTGGAAATAAGTGCAACTTTTCCCCCGTTTTCCCTAATGTATCGGTTAATAGAAATTCTGTATGGACTTTTTTTGCCTCCGCTTAATACAATAACCAGAGTCTCATCCTCCATATCGGCTAAAAAGTCCAGTTCATCCTCACGAATAGCTTTTACAGATTTTTTTATACGTCTCAGCCCGTTTTCAAGAAACTCCGCCAAGGGCCACAGACCGTCATACCCCAGAATATAGACCTCAGAACTGGTTTCTATTAATTCTTCAAGGCATTCAAAATTTCTCATATTGTTTTCGTTTGCACAAAGCTTTATGTCCTGTGCGTCAGAATTGAGAGAATTCAGAAATTTTTTCCCGCTCCTGCTCAGTTTGTCATAGCTGCAGGGTCGTTTTGCGCGATTAAGCCTATCCCTCAGCACAAGCTGTAATTCTTTCCTAAGCCCAGTGTAGCCATCATAACCAAGCTCGTCAGCAAAGCGGACAACAGTAGACTCGCTTACGCCCACTTCCTTTGCCAGCATGGCGGCCGTCATGAATGCAGCTCTATCGCAGTTTTTGCATATATAAACCGCGATATTTTTCTGCCTTTTGGACAGCATCGGCATTTGTGAAGTCAGCTTTAACAAAACGTCATTTTCACTGTTCATTTTTTATCAGCTCTATTTCTTCCTTCGTCAGGTAACGCCACTTTCCGCATTTAAGTTCTCCCAACTCCAGAGGACCCTCACTCACCCGGCAAAGCTTTGTAACTTTAAGTCCGGCCTGAGCACACATCTTTCTTACCTGTCGGTTTCTGCCCTCAAATATAGATATAGAAAGCATAGCCCCGCCTGAAAAGAGGTCAAGTATATCTACTTCCGCCGGCCTTATAATATAGTCGTCTATAATCATGGGTTCACGGAGACACTGGATTTTAGGGCCTATGTCCTGCCCTGTCACCCATGTATAATAGGTTTTTTTCATGTTGTGTGACGGGTGCATAAGGGTATTTGCAAAGTCTCCGTCATTTGTCATTATCAAAAGGCCTTCCGAATACATGTCCAGCCTTCCCACCGGATACAGCCGCTCCCCCAGCTCCGATACAAGCTGAGTAACATTTTTTCTGCCCTTTTCATCTTTAAGAGTAGTTACGTATCCCCGTGGTTTATTCAGCATTATGTACAGCTTCCCGCTGACGGCGGGCAGCGGCCTGCCGTCAACAAGTATTCTGTCTTTTTCAGGATCCGCCTTCTGCCCTATTTGGGCTGTTTCACCGTTTACGGTGACTCTTCCGGCGGCTATACACTCCTCGGCCCCACGCCTTGACATAAGGCCCGAGGATGAGATTATTTTTTGAAGCCTTTCAGCCATAATTTGGCCTCCGATTTTAAAGAATGCTTACAGGGCAGGCATAATGCTGTCCCTGTAATAAAGTTCCGTTTCTCCTACGAGTTGGTCATCGCAGTAAAGTTTGAGTTTACCGGCTCTGTCCCCTGCCTGAATGGGGGCAAAAACGAAAAAAGGTAATTCGGCCTTATAGCTGATTTTAGCGTTCAGAGGCAGAAACGCCATATGCTTTTCAGCAAGTATAATGGCGTTTTCAGTCTCACCGGATACAACAGGAACGCAAAAAGAAATATTTTCGGAGATATTTCTCTTTGAATACCGGTCAAAAGCCCAGTTATAAAGCTTAATATGGTCGTTCCAGTCATCAGGATCGTCAAGAGTAACGCATATAAGTCGTGTTCCGTCCCGCTGGCAGCAACTCACAAGACATCGTCCCGCTGCCTCAGTAAAACCGGTTTTGCCGCCTATACAGCCCTTGCAAAGCTTCAATAGTTTATTGTGGTTAATAAGAGTCTGCTCACCTACCTGAGTGCTTCTCATAGCAGTAAGCGAAGCAAAGCTCTCATTCTTCATACAATACGCCATCAGCTTTGCAAGATCGGCAGGACATGAATAATGCCGCTTACCGTCAAGCCCGTGAGGATTTTCAAAGTGAGTTTCCGACATCTGGAGTTCGGAAGCCTTTTTATTCATCAGCTTCACAAACTCTTTCTCCGTTCCTGCAGTATGACAGGCAAGAGCCATGGCGGCGTCATTACCTGACACCAGAAGAAGGCCTTTCAGCAGCTCTTCCACCGTGTATTTTTCCCCTGCTTTGAGGTACATTGAAGAACCTTCAAGGCCGCAGTATTCCTGTTTAATTTCTACCGTTTCCGACAGCTCACAGTTTTCCAGAGCAATAATTGCGGTCATAATTTTTGTTGTACTTGCGATAAGAGCACGCTTATCTGCCTTTTTTTCAAAAAGGACTTCTCCGTCTTCATGTATTAATATAGCTTTTTTAGCGCTGATATCCAATACATTATCTCCAAAAGCAGAGACGCAATTCATAGACAAAATACCAATTGCAACTAAAAACGCACACAGCCTTTTAATAATAAGCACCACCTTTTATAAGCCGCCTGATACAAAAAACTAAGTTCATGTATCAAGCGGCAAACTTGGCAGATATTATTATTAACAGATATTATTAAATCAATTCCTAATTTCTTAACTTCAGCCTTGTTTTTCTTCTTTCTGCTTTGCAATAAAGTTGTCTACCCGATCCATCACCTGAGGAACAAGGTCAATAATTCTGTCAACTGTGTTATTGGCAGGAGGAGTTACGTTTATCATTCTGACGCTTCCGTCTTTAATTACAAGAAAACCTATTGGTTCAATTTTGACTCCGGTACCGTTTGCGCCGCCGTAAGGCTTATCTTCACCGGGCTTTTTAGCGCCAAATTCCACGCCGCCGCCGCCAAAGCCTACACTTATTTTTGAAATAGGAACAAGAGTAATTCCGTCAGGGGTATATATAGGATCCCCTACAACGGTATCCACTTTAAGAATGTTTTTCACATTCTCCATTGTTGTCTGCATGAGTTCTCCTATTGGGTTTTTATCCATTTGAGTCCTTCCTTTCCTCGGCCTGTATGTTTTCGGTATTATTTAAATTTTCTGTCTTAACGGGGTTATAGTCTTCAGGCTCAGCTGTTTTATTGCACCCAGTCTGCTGTTTTGCATCGTCCGGCTGAGTCTGGGCTTTAAGTCTTGCTTTATTTCTCTTCATAATGCCTAGTGCTTTAAATCCAACGCTCATTACTATTGCCATTATCTGGCCTATCCTTATACTCATGGCAAGGCCAAAGTCAATTTCCGTCTTTTCCTTTACAAAGTCTATATCCGTCCACACGCTGCAATTCTTAACAGTAAAGCGCTGAGCGCATATGGGAGCAAGGCATGAAAGAGCGGCATTAACATAGCCGAAAGTGACGGCTGTATTGTAAGGGTCCTTTCCGGCGGCGGTATAGTGGAGCAGGAACCTGTCCACTTTTAATTTTCTGCCGAATTTTCCAACAGCGCCAATGCCTGCCTTTGCAAGCTCCAGCATTTCTTCTTTGCTGAATTGGGGCATAGTTCGTAGCTTTTTTACCTTTGCGGGTTCCTCTTGCGCAGCTTTCTTTTCTTTCTTCTCTTTCTTTTTCCCTTGCTCTTTCTCATTTTTTTCCTCTTCCTGAGGCTTGGGATACAGCTGCATAAGAACGCCGCAGGCCTTTGCGGACACTTTCAGTTCACCATTTTCGTAGCCTATGTCTGCGCCTACGGGTATAATCAATATGAGCGCAATCAAAAGCACTATAACACCTATGATGATTAGCGCAAGCAATTACATCACTCCTTAATCCCGTCTCCTGTTATCTCGCTTATACTCATCTGGCCGTTAGAGGCATTTTGCAATTCATCTATTGCGTTTTGGAGCTTCTCCATACCCTCACCGTTTGTCATATCCGGCAGTTTAGGCAACTGTGAAAGCTCACTTATTCCCATTGTTCTTAAAAATACATCCGTGGTTCTGAAAACTGTTGGCCTGCCCGGCACATCAAGCTTTCCGCATGGCTCAATAAGCCCTCTGTCAAGCAAAACTGACACGGTGTAAGCGCTGTCAACACCTCTCACCTGGTCAATATACGCTCTTGTAACAGGCTGAAAATAGGCAACAATAGCCAAAGATTCCAAAGCAGGCTTTGAGAGCATGGGCGGTTTTCTTTGTTCCAACGTTTTTAATATAAATGGAGCATACTCAGGAGCAGAACACAGCTGAAGCTTATCATCCAGCTTCAAAAGTCTTATTCCACGCTGCTGGCTCTCATACTTTTCTTTAAGCTCCTCGGCAACGCTTAATATCTCGTTTTCGCTGGTATTTAATACCAGTGACAGCCGCTTTATAGGTACGCTGTCCCCTGCGGCAAATAAAACAGCCTCAACAGCTGAAGAAATATCTATCATATTCTCTCCAAAACTCGTTATTCAGAAATATTTTCCAGTATTTGATCTAAATCTCCGCCTACGAACTCCAGCCTGTAATCATTTTCAAGACGGCTGATTTTAATGCTTCCCATGCTGCACAGCTCCAGTACTGCCACAAAGCTTGCAACCAGCTCGGACCGTGAAGAGCACTCGGCGTAAATTTCATTTAAACTGCTTACCTTTTCCCCTAAACGCAGCAATATCTGTCGGCTTTTATCTTTAACTGAGTATACTATACGCTTAGGCACAGCAGAGAGCAGGTTCTCCTCCCGCTCTGTTGGTCGGCTGCCTCTGGAATACATACTATACATTGCTTTTAGCAGTTCAACCGGTTCAATCTTATACTCATACTGCCTGTCAGCCTTTCTTACAGGCTCAGGCATTTTTGAATAATACAGCATTCCCTTTTCAGACGCATCTTTTAGTTCCGGTAAAACCTGCTGAACGGAAGATAATAAATCCTTATTTTTCAGCTGTTCCAGTGATGCCATAAGGATTTCCAATTCGGAAACCTCTTCCTCGTCGGCGGCAAGGAGAGTCTTTGTCTTTATATACAGCAAATGGGATGCCATCTGCACAAATTCACTGGCAATCTCCAAATCCATGCTCTGCATTTCTTCCAGATACTCAAGATATTGGTCAAGAATATCGGAAATGCTTATATCTCTTATCTCTATTTTGTTTTTAGACAATAACATCAAAATGAGGCTCAAAGGGCCCTCAAAGTCCTGAAGCTCATTTTTTCCTTTTACTACACCCTCAAGGTGAAAATTTGGATTTTCCATTTTACCTCAAATATAAAAAAGTTTTAAAACAATACCGCAGGCCCAGTTAGCTATGGGGAAAAGGGCTGAATAGGCGGTATTAATAAGCCATGAAAGGGGCTTTCCCAGAACCCCTGTTGCAACCAGAACCAGCATAACAATCATGCCCCACCGCTCATAGTGCATCAGCTTATAATAGTTTTCATTGCTCAGGCAGGATAAAAGCACCTTGGAACCGTCAAGAGGCGGTACAGGAATAAGGTTAAAAATTGCAAGACCCAGGCTCAGATTAGCAGTAAGCTCGAGCATCTGCAAAATATAAACCCCCGCAGTGCTGACTCTGAGAGGAGTATACAAAGCACCGAAAAGAAACAGGAACACCACGGTAATGAGCACATTGCTCACAGGCCCCGCTAAAGCCGTTATTGCCATATCCCGCTTGGGATTTTTAAATTTAAACATGTTTACAGGTACCGGTTTTGCCCAGCCTACATGAAAAATCATCATCATTAAAAGTCCCTTAACATCAATATGCTTTATGGGATTCAAACTTAGTCTGCCCTGTTCCTTAGCTGTATTATCGCCCAAAAGATAGGCAATGTAACCATGACTTAATTCGTGGAGAGTTATGCACAGAAGCGCAGGAATTACGCCGAGCAAAAGACTTAAAATATATGTAAAATCAAAGCCGTTCCAAATATCTTGTAAAACGCTTATATTCCTCACCCCACTTTAGGCTATATTTTAACAAATTTACAAGGAAAATACAAGGGCGATACAAAGCAAAGTTTCGTATCGCCCTTAAAATTATATAAGTTTTAAAATCTCACTCATTAAGCTGTCTCTTCCTAAACCCTTCTCTGCCGAAAAAGGAATTAGCTTTACATCTTCGGGAAGCTGAAGTGTTTCACGAATTCGCTCCATATTCCCATCTATTTCGCTTTTTTTAAGTTTATCCAGCTTATTTGCAACAACAACCACAGGTGAACCGCTGGCTTTAAACCACTCAGCCATTGTAACGTCATCAGCTGTGGGCTTATGTCTTGCATCAACTATCATTACACCCAGATCTATCTGACCTTTTGCAAAGAAATCTTCCATAAGCCGTCCCCAACGCTGCTTTTCACTCTGGGAAACTTTTGCGTAACCATAGCCGGGCAGGTCAACCAGATAAAGCTTTCCGTCAATCAAAAAGTAATTTACATGGACAGTTTTTCCGGGGCTTGCTCCCACACGGGCAAAATTTTTCCGGTTAAGCATACGGTTAATAACCGAAGATTTGCCAACGTTTGATTTACCTGCAAACACCACGCAAGGCATGGAGCTCTGTATAAACTGAGATGGTGATGCGGCAGATTTAATAAATTCCGCTTTATTTACATTTAAAGTTGACATAATCCACCTACTGTCTAACAGCGCAGCGCTCTGTCTGTGCGGGAACTTCCGGAGTACAGCAAATGGAATTTTCCCTGTCATATCTCAGAGCAACATCCAAAACCTTATCAACATGGTCAGTGGGCACAAAACGGAGCTTTTCTCTGACCATCTGGTCTATTTCTTCCAAATCACTTTCATTGTCAGCAGGAATAATTACGGTCTTTACTCCTGCACGAAGAGCAGCCATAGTCTTTTCCCTAAGTCCGCCAATAGGCAGCACTCTGCCTCTGAGGGTAATTTCGCCAGTCATTGCAACATCGCTTCTAACCGGTGTGCCGGTTAAGGCAGATATAAGAGCGATGGTTACGGTTATGCCTGCCGAAGGACCGTCTTTTGGCACCGCAGCCTCAGGGAAATGAATATGTATATCCTTATTTTTATAGAAATCAGGGTCAATTCCAAGCTTGTGAGCCCTGCTTCTTATGTATGTAACCGCAGCCTTTGCCGACTCCTTCATTACATCTCCGAGGTTTCCTGTTAGCTCCAGCTTTCCGGTACCGTCAACAACGGCAACCTCTACATCAAGCACCTCACCGCCTACACTTGTATAGGCAAGCCCACGAACAAGGCCCACCTCATCCGTTACTCTGATCTGATCCGGCTTATATTTTGCAGGTCCCAAAATACTTTCCAGCTTGCCCTGTTTAAGGATAAGGGATTTAAACTTATCCTCTGCAATACCGCCGGCAGCTTTTCTGCATACCGCTGCAATCTCCTGCTCCAAAAGACGAACACCTGACTCTCTCGTATAGGAGCGTATAATTTCTTTTATTGCATCATCGGATATACGCAGCTGGTTTGCCTTTAGACCGTGCTTTTTACGCTGTTTAGGAATAAGGTGCCCCTTGGCTATCTGAAGCTTCTCCTCATCGGTATAGCTTGAAATCTCTATTACTTCCATACGGTCAAGCAGCGCTATGGGTATGGTGTCAAGAGAGTTTGCGGTAGTAATGAAAAAGACATTTGATAAATCAAAGGGAATTTCAAGGAAATTATCTCTAAATGTGCTGTTCTGCTCAGGGTCAAGAGCTTCAAGCAGCGCAGCGCCGGGATCTCCCTTATAATCTGAACCCAGCTTATCTATCTCGTCTAACACCATAAGCGGATTGCAGCTCTTAGCCTGTATAATTCCGTTAATGATACGGCCGGGCATAGACCCTATATATGTCTTTCTGTGGCCTCTTATTTCTGCCTCATCATGTACACCGCCCAGAGATACCCTTACAAGTTTTCTTCCTGTAGCTTTTGCTATGCTCATTGCAATACTTGTTTTGCCGGTTCCCGGAGGACCCACAAGGCAAAGAAGCCCGCCCTTTACATCAGGTGTAAGACGCCTAACAGACAGGTACTGAAGAACTCTTTCCTTAACCTTCTCCAAGCCAAAGTGTTCTTCGTCCAGAATTTTACGGGCCTTTTCTATATCTTTCGTTTCTTCCGTATATATTCCCCAGGGAATTTCAAGGCAGGTGTCAATATATCCACGCAAAACGGCAGCTTCCGATGAGCCAAAGGGCTGCTTTTGAAGTCTGCTCAGCTCTTTTAAAAGCTTTTCCCTTATTTCATCGTTGACGGGAAGTGCATTTATGCGCTCACGATATTCTGCAATATCATCTACAAGTCCGTCGTCGCCAAGCTCCGCCTGAATTATCTTCATTTCTTCCCTGAGATAATACTCACGCTGATTCTGGGTCATCTGCTCCTGCGTAGCTTCACTCAGTTCTTTCTCAAGTGTCATTATATTAAGCTCGCTTGTAAGGAGCTTTGACAGCAATGTAAGACGTCGGCTGGGATAGAGGCACTCAAGAAGTCTCTGTTTATCGCCTATATTAAAGTGGACATGCTGAGAAATATAGTCAGACACATAAGAGGGTTCCGGATTTGCAAGTACATTCAGAATCTGCTCGGTAACTGCCTCAGGGTTCAGTCTGAGATATTCCTCAAAGAGTCCGATGCAGTTGCGTATAAGAGCCTCAATCTTGGCTTCACTTACCCGCTCGTCTTTATCGTAAAGCCTTGACACCTCAGCTAAATAACCTTTAGGTTCCGTATCTATACTAACTGCCTCAGCTCTGCATATACCCTCCACCATAACCCGGCACACATTGCCTTTAGGTTGGCGAAGCTGCTGGCGAATGCGGCATATAGTACCTATATGGTAAATGTCGTCCTCTTCCGGCATATCGGCTGTTAAATTTTTCTGGGTTGCAAGGAATATGAGCTGGTCGGATTTGGCCGCCATATCCAATGCACCTATTGAGCTGGGTCGCTCCACATCAAATGTGAGCAGCATACCGGGAAATACGCTCAGGCCACGAAGAGCCAGCAAGGGCATCTTGACAATTTCAATTTCAGGTTTGCTCATATTTTTCTCCTTTCCGGAGTTTATCAGGGCAGATTATTAAGCCTTATGAATAATCTGAGGCTCTTTGCCCTCTTTAACGCTCTCGGCGGTAATTATCACTTTTTCTATGGTTTTATCTGAGGGTGTGCTGTACATTATATTGGTCATAACGCCCTCCATAACACTGCGTAAGCCCCTGGCACCTATCTTCATTTCTATCGCCCTGTCTGCTATGGCTTCAAGGGCCTCGGGCTCAAAAGTAAGTTCCACATTATCATACGAAAGTAATGCCTTATACTGCTTTGCCATAGCATTTTTAGGTTCTGTCAGAATTCTGACCAGATCATCTCTCTTTAAAGAGTCAAGAGATGCAACAACAGGCAGACGGCCGATAAGCTCCGGGATTATGCCGAATTTCAAAAGGTCATGCTGCTGTACGTGAGAAAGAATTTCGCCCACGTCTTTTTCGCTGCTGCTCTGGATGTCTGCACCAAAGCCCATTGTCTTTTTTGTGGTGCGTCTCTCTATTATCTTATCCAGACCGTCAAACGCACCGCCGCAGATAAACAGAATATTACTTGTATCAACATGTATAAATTCCTGTTGGGGATGCTTACGTCCGCCCTGTGGAGGAACATTAGCAATGGTGCCCTCCAAAAGTTTCAGCAGTGCCTGCTGCACACCTTCTCCGGAAACATCTCTTGTAATGGATGTGTTTTCGCTTTTCCGGGCTATTTTGTCGATTTCATCAATATAAATTATGCCCTTTTCCGCTCTCTCAACATCAAAATCAGCCGCCTGTAAAAGCTTTAATATGACGTTTTCCACGTCCTCTCCCACATAGCCTGCCTCTGTAATTGTAGTAGCGTCTGCAATAGCGAAGGGAACGTCCAGCATTTTGGCAAGAGTCTGGGCAAAAAGGGTCTTGCCGCTGCCTGTGGGGCCGATGAGCAGAATATTGCTCTTCTGAAGCTCCACATCATTGTCGCTCTCGTGGAGAATACGTTTATAGTGGTTATATACAGCTACAGCCAGGACTATCTTAGCCCTATCCTGACCTATTATATACTCGTCCAGTTTTTCTTTAATCTGTATTGGCTTTGGGAGTTTCTCAAAAACAAGAGGAAGACCGTCCTCTCCTTCAAGAGCCTTTGCAGGCATGGGCAGATCCTCAATGATGCTCATACACATACGCACACATTCATCACATATATAGCTTCCGTTACCGGCTATCAGTCTGTTTGCAGCAGACTGAGGCTTGCCGCAGAACGAGCATCTTATACTTCTTCTATCATCATTTTTTGCCATCTTATTCTCCATTCCGCCGGAGAGCAGAGCATCCCCCCGGCCCGGCACCCTGTGCCATAGCCTTACCGTTATTACGGCGTTTCAAAACTATGGGGGAACTTCCGTTCCCCCATTAAAAACCTTATCAGCGCTTGTAGATAACCTTATCTATAAGGCCGTATTCCTGAGCTTCCTTGGCGGTCATGAAATGGTCACGCTCACAGTCACGCTCAATCTGCTCAATAGATTTTCCGGTATTTTCAGCCAGAATTCCATTAAGCTGTTTCTTAATCTTCAGTATCTGTTCGGCCTGAATCTGAATATCGGTGCATTGACCCTGACTTCCGCCTGAGGGCTGGTGAATCATAATTTCAGAATTAGGCAGAGCAATACGCTTCCCCTTGGCACCGGATGAGAGCAGAAAAGCTCCCATAGATGCTGCCATGCCGATACAGATAGTGGAAACGTCAGGCTTTATATACTGCATAGTATCGTATATTGCAAGACCTGAGGTAACACTTCCGCCGGGGCTGTTAATATAAAACTGTATGTCCTTATCAGGATCCTGAGCTTCAAGATAAAGAAGCTGAGCCACGATAAGGCTTGCGGTAGTGTCATTGACTTCCTCAGACAGCATGACTATACGGTCATTTAAAAGTCTGGAGAAAATATCATATGAACGCTCTCCGCGGCTGGTTTGTTCTACGACATAAGGTACTAAACTCATTTTATTAAACTCTCCTTTAAATTATCCTTATCCAAGAGAGCATATCCTTATTCCCGCTTATTTATTCGGCCTTTTCCTCTTCTTTGGGTTCGGTAGCAACAGCGGTGTCAAACATAAGGGCAGTGGCTTTCTCCCTGAGCTTTTCGGAGGTGATGAATGCATCGCCGAAGTACTCCTTGACTTCCTCAGGCTTTGCGTTTACGCTCTCAGCCATCTTTGTAATGTACTCTTCCTTCTCTTCATCGGTAACTTCAAGGTTTTCTGCCTTGATAACAGCCTCAATCAGAAGGTCACCCTTTACCTGCATAAGAGCACCGGGACGGATGGACATATTGAGAACTTCCTCGCTGAGACCCATCATCTCAGTAAGTTTCTCAAAGGGAACGCTCTGGTCGGTCATGCCGAAGTTTGCAGCGTAGTTTCTGATGATCTCCTCAACCTTCTCGTCTACCATAACATCGGGAACCTCAACCTGCATGTTCTCGCAAGCCTTTGTCATAACGTCAGAACGGAACTGGCTCTCGGCCTGATCGTCAAACTGCTTCTGCAGGTCAGCACGGATGTTTGCAGTGTACTCATCCAGAGTATCGAACTCAGAAACGTCCTTAACAAACTCGTCATCAAGCTCAGGAAGCTCTGAAACGCTCAAGTCGTTAAGTTTAACTTTGAATACAACAGCCTTACCTGCAAGCTCAGGAGTGTATTCCTCAGGGAAGGTAATGTCAAGATCCTTCTCCTCGCCTATGTTCATACCGCAGACCTGCTCCTCAAATCCGGGAACAAAACTGTTAGAACCAAGCTCAAGGGAGTAATCCTCGGCTTTACCGCCGTCAAAGGGAACGCCGTCAAGATAGCCGTCAAAGTCAATGTTTGCGGTATCGCCCATCTGAGCGGGACGACCCTCAACTCCAACCATACGGGCATTGCGCTTGCGGATGTTCTCGATTTCGGCATTAACATCCTCATCGGTAACCGCCTTTTTGGCCTTGGGGGCCTCAATGCCCTTGTACTGTCCCAGAGTTACTTCAGGGTAAAGGGAGACGGAGAAAGTGTAGGAAACAGTCTTTTCCTCGCTCACATTTACATCCACGATGGAAGGAGCACCGACAATTCTCAGCTCGCTCTCTTTAAGGCCGTATTCAAAAGCCTTGGGAGCCAGCTCGTCCATTGCGTCTTCGTAAAAGACCTCAACGCCGTACATACCTTCGATAACAGCTCTGGGAGCTTTACCTTTACGGAAACCGGGAATATATATATTTTTCTTGTTCTTGAGATAAGCGCCGTTGACAGCAGCCTCAAACTCGGCCTTGTCAGACTCTACCTGGAACTGGGCAATATTATTTTCTTTCTTTTCTACGTTCTTGACAATCATGATTCTTTCCTCCTCTATATGCGGATAGCACATACTTTGACATGATAGCAGATTTATTCTATAAAATCAATGAAAAAATCTTTAACAAAGCTCTAATATTGAAGTTTTACCGGGCAAAAATTAATATAATCAGCAGAAACAAGCTTAAATTCCGTTCCCTCATACCAATTATTGAAGGCGTAAGCACATCCTTTTCCGTGGATATGACCGTAACAGCACAGCCTGACTTCATATTTTTTCAAAAGTTCAAGTATTTCTTCGCATTTATAGTGCTGATATATTGGCGGATAATGGAGAAAAACCAGTTTTCTTTTATCTCCCGCCGCTTTAAGCGACGACTCAAGACGCATTATCTCACGACGCATTATTTTTTTGTCGTGCTCTACCCCTTTTTCTTCTTCGTAAAACCAGCCCCGAGTACCGCATATGGCATAGTCATTATAAAAATAGCAGTTGTTGTGAAGAATATCTATTGTATCTATACCGTTCGCGGCAAAAAAGGACCTTGTTTTTGATACTGTGTTCCACCAGTAATCGTGGTTTCCCTTTAAAATTATCTTCCTTCCCGGAAGAGCATTTATAAAAAGGAAATCCTGAAGTGAGTCCTCAAGGCTCATTCCCCAGCTCAAATCCCCGCAAAGCACACATACATCATTCTCCGAAAGGGCCGAAAAATTATTTTTAAGTTTCTCTGCGTGATTTTTCCATTTTTCCCCAAAAATGTCCATAGGCTTATCAGCGCCCAAGGACAAATGCAGGTCTCCTATTGTAAATAATGCCATAAAACCAAAAAGCTCCCAATGTATAAAAATGAATTAAAAACAAAAAATATAGGGGCATCAAAATGAAATGGAGGCAATATTATGAGCGATAAATGCAATTGCAATCAAACCATTGCACATGTAGGTTGTGATGTTATGAACTGCAAGTACAACACCACAGACTGCCGCTGCACGGCAGAAAACATCAACGTTCACAACAGCAGTGCCGTCACCAAGGGTGAGACCTACTGCTCCACATTCTGCCCCAGAGGCACATGCTGAGAAAGCCGGGCTTAGCCCGGTTTACATAACTACTGAAAAGCATCTTTAATATGCTCTATTTTTATTTTACCCTTTTGTCCCTGCGGTGCGTATATTTCTATAACATCAAAGCGAGGCTGAAGCTCTGAGTCATTTTCCATAAGCCAGAATCCCGCCGTTGAAATTATCCTCTCCTGTTTGGCCCTTGTGACAAATTCTCTCGCCTCTGCAAAGCTGCTGTCCTTTCTCAGCTTTACTTCCACAAAAACAATAAATTTATTTTTTTTGGCTACAATATCTATCTCTCCAAAGCGGCAGAAATAGTTCATATCCAATATAGAATATCCACGCCGGCGGAGATACCCGGCAGCCTGTTCTTCCCCCCATGAACCAAGTGTTTTTCTATTCATTAGTGCATTTTCTTCAAAAAGCTCATACGGTGTATGGGGCAGGGACCAAACTCCCTTATTGCTTCATAATGGAGTTTCGTACCATATCCCTTATGCTTTTCAAAGTGGTACTCCGGGTATTTTTTTGCTTCTTCGTACATAAATCTGTCACGGCTTACTTTTGCCAGGATGGAGGCTGCGGCAATATCGGCGCATCTTGCGTCTCCCTTTACAACGCAGCGACTTTCAAATTTAATACCTGCGTTTCTGTTGCCGTCTATAAGAGCAAGTTCGGGCACCATATTAAGTTTTTCAACGGCTCTGTTCATGGCAAGATATGTAGCATTTAAAATATTAAGTTCTTCTATCTCCGTAACTGAGGCAAAGGCAATTCCGTAGCTCAGTGATTTTTCCTTAATAATCTCAAAAAGGCTCTCCCGCTTTTTTTCGGAGAGCTTTTTTGAGTCGTTAAGGCCCGGTATCTCAATATTTCTCGGCAGTATCACAGCAGCAGCGCAAACAGGTCCGGCCAGTGGACCTCTGCCCGCTTCGTCTACACCGCATATAATCTTAAATCCTGAATCGTAAATTTCATTTTCGTAATCCCAGAGTTCAGTCATCAGGTGCCTCCAGACTTATGCGTCCCAGTTTTCCGTCGTGGTACTCGGTTAAAAGGGTGTTTGCCATGCGCTCTATGTCATATTCACCACGGGAAACGAGAAATCCCCGTTTTTTTGCAGCCTGCTCAAGAAGTTCAAATCCGTTTAGAGTTAAATCCGGCTTAAACTTATAGCGTGCCTCCACTGCTTCCGGATACATCCGACACATTCTGAGCATGAAATTAGCGCCGAGAGTTTCCTTATCCAGAACATCTGCTTTTATGGCGTTTGTAATTGCCAGCATTTCGCCTACGTCCTGACTCTCGAATTTGGGCCAAAGAATTCCGGGAGTATCCAGAAGTTCAAGGCCGGTACCGATATTTATCCACTGCTTTCCCCTTGTAACTCCGGGCTTATCTCCGGCAACAGCAGCTTTTCTTCCTGCCACCTTATTTATAAAAGTGGATTTACCTACATTCGGTATACCCAGTATCATAATTCTGAGCGGTCTTCCTGCCTGTCCCTTTGCTTCAAATTCTTTAAGCTTTTCACTTAAAAGCCTGCGAATAATGGGTTCAAAGTTTTTAATTCCCCTGCCCGTTTTCGCATCCGTTTCCAAAACCATAAAGCCTTGAGTTTCAAAGTGTTTTCTCCAGCGGTCAGTAACCGCCGGGTCCGCCAAATCCACTCTGTTAAGAATAATAAGTCTTGGCTTATCGCCGGAAAGTCTGTCTATATCGGGGTTACGGCTTGAGTATGGAATTCTGGCGTCCAGAAGTTCGCACACCCCATCCACCATTTTAATGTTTTCCTCAATCATGCGCTGCGCCTTGGTCATATGGCCGGGGAACCACTGGATATTCATCTTTTCATATGCGCTGTTCATTATCTTATCCACCCTATTTCATTTATGGGAAATATTACAGCATAAGCCCGTCCTAAAATAAGGCGGCTGTCAACCATTCCTATATCTGCGTTGCGGCTGTCTGTTGACATATTGCGGTTATCCCCCATAACAAAAACACAGCCATCAGGCACTTTTTTAGGCCCTATAAAGTCAATCTTTGTGTGAGTAAGCTCATTTATATAGTCCTCTTCCAATGGTTCACCGTCAATGTAAACTATGCCTTGGTCAAAGTTTATATTGACTTCCTGCCCCTCAGTGGCAATAACTCGTTTCACAAGAGCCTTATCGGGATCATAGCTGTCTTTCTTAAATACCACAACGTCACCCTGATGAGGTTTATAGAAAAGGTTTGAAACAAGCATTTTGTCACCGTTGTTTAATGTGGGATTCATTGATGTTCCGGATACATCTATAACTCTTATGAAGAACACAAAAAGCACTACGCATATTATGAGAGCTGTTATAAGGCACTGTATCCAGTCGTAAATTTCTTTTCTGATTAATAGCTCTTTGGGGAGCTCCTGGTCGGTTTTTTTCTTTTTACCCATAATTATCTCCATTTCCGAAAATAATTCTGCTTTAATTATAAATATTCAAATTATTATACACCACAAGCAGGTAAATAGGCAAGTTTTTTATGTACTTGAAAATTTCACTGCGATTCGTTAAAATGTATTAAAGACACATCGGAGGGTTTCGTTATGAAAAAGCTCAGTATTATTATTCCCGTATATAATGTGGAAAAATATCTTGCCAAATGTCTTGGCTCTGTAATATACCCCAATCTCTCCGGCTATGAAATAATCGTTGTAAATGACGGCTGCACCGACTCATCCCCTTCCATAGCCTGTGAGTATGAGAAGCAATATCCCCAGCTTATAAGGGTAATCCACAAAGAAAACGGCGGACTTGGCAGTGCAAGAAACGCAGGTCTTGATGCTGCTCAGGGTGAATATGTGCAGTTTTTGGACAGTGATGACTGGCTGGCAGAAAATGCAGTAGCCCAAATGTTGGAGGAAACCGAAAAGGGTTTTGATATAGGTATATTCGATTTTATTCCTGTTACAGAACAGGGCCGTCAGCTTCCCTATATAAATGGCTGCGAGAGAGAAGGCATGTTCTCATTTGAAGAATTTCCGGAACTATTATTTTCTCCCCCCTGCGCCTGCAATAAGATTTGGCGGAGAAGTCTGTTTAAAGAAAGCGGTATACGCTATCCTGACAGGCTTTGGTTTGAGGACTTGGCCACGAGTCCGTGCCTATATCTTAACTCTAATAAAATACTGCATATAAATAAGCCATATTATTATTATCTCCGGCGCTCAGGTTCAATAACAAATAACACAAATTCACACAGAAACATTGAAATGCTGTCAGTCTGTGACCTAGTTTTAAACTATTATAAAGAACACAATGTATACGAAAAATACAGACCCCAGCTTTTATATATGTGTGCTTATAACCAGCTTATAGCTTCAACTACAAGGGTAAATCTGTCTGACCCGAAAAGCGAAATTCAGGACAGGCTCTTAGACTGGTTTCTGCTTAATTTCCCTGATTATAAGGATAATGAATACATTAAAACCATGCCTTCAAAACTAAAGCTGCTCTTAAATCTCACCGTTAATAAACGGCGCAAAACATTAAACTCCATAATGCGTCTTAATAATCGTCTCAAAAATAAAAACTGATAGTTTTATCCCCTGCACTTAATGTGCAGGGGATAAACTTACTTTGCAATATTATTTTTTAATTTTAAAAGCCTACGTGATATTCCGGAAAATCCGTAATAATTAAGGAACATTATTACCCTTCTGTTAAGGGTTTCTGATTTAAAGCTTTCACATTTTCTTAGGTTTGGGATATTCTGGCGGACGTATTCCCTGAGTTTCATCATAACCTCTTTTTTATCACTGCTGTTCTGTCTCTCAACTCTCTTTATAGTTTCCAGAAGCAGGTGGTTTATTACAAGGGAATTAAATTCCTCATCATATCCCAGCGGAAGCATATACGCCTTTAAATCTTCCAGTATTTTTATAATATCCAGATTTTTGCGGGAATTGTTATTATTCATAGTGGACTCCTGGCCCACCCGGTAAAAGTACAGGCTTTCCGGAAGTCTGGCCTGCTTTTTTGATTTAAGAGCAATTCTAATCACGAAAGATAAATCTTCATACCAGACCTTTCCTTCGGGGAAATATATGCCTTCAACCAGGTCACGTCTGAGAAGCTTATCCCACACAGCAGTGTCAATTTTTATGAGTGGCTCATACTGAGACATGTTTATAATTCTGCTGCTTCCGTCATCGTAACACTCTGTAATATCGCATACTGTCAGATCCGCATTCTCCTCTTCCGCCTTTTCGTACATATGCTTAAACATATCGGGAGACACCCAGTCATCGCTGTCAGCAAAGCCCAGATACTTGCCTTTTGCCATTTTCATGCCAATATTTCTGGCTCTGCCCTGTCCACCGTTTTCAACTGTTACAGCATTAATAATCTCAGGATATTTTTTCTTGTAGCTTTCAATTATTTCCGCCGATGAATCCTTTGAGCCGTCGTTTATTAAAATAACTTCATAGTCGTCGAGGCTCTGATTTACAAGTGAATCAAGGCACTTTGGCAGATATTTTTCTGCGTTATATACGGGAACAATAATGCTTACTTTCATTGTTTGCTCTCCTTTTTTCCTGAAATCGGGAAAATTACGGTCTTATAATAGATTAGTGCCAAAACCACAGACAGGTATATTGAAACATTGGGCCGTCTCAGCAAAGAGCCGGAAAACTGTGCAAGGCCAAGCTGGAGCAAAAGGCAGAGAAGCAGCGTAAAATTATCCATTGAAAGGCTTCCCTTAAAGTCACGAATAAGCCGTCTTATAATGAGGTACACAAAATACAGCAGAAATGCGACATACAGTCCAAAGCCAAGGTAGCCGTAATAATAGAAGATAGCAGGATAATCGTTTTCCATGTCATACATACCGTTTTTAACAGTTTCTGTTGCCTCAAAGCCCAAAAGCTTTGTAAGGAAATCACTGTCCTCAAATATCATTGAGGCATAATTTACCTTTAAAAGCCGCATATCGATAAGCTTATCGGCAGAAATGGTCATGTCGTATTTTTCATACACTCTGTCCATTCCGAACCTGTCGTATATATCGGGCATTACGCCCAACAAGGTCTGATAGTAGTCAAAAAACAGCTTTTTCAGTTCCGGGTCTGCCATTTTTTCTTC
>JAHHRS010000023.1 GCA_020025675.1 Oscillospiraceae bacterium | reverse complement strand
ATTTATCCAGCAGACAAATGGAGTGCAATGAACAATGTTTGCACTTATTCTGTAAACAGACATTATAGCCCGCAAGATTAAAAATAGGCAAGCATTAGCTGTACCATACATGGATTTGGGAAAGTTCAACTATTATCCCACGTCAGCTTTTTTGCCTATGTCCGTTTTACCGTATCTGCACATAATTTCATCATGGGGGGATTTTATTACGAAGACATTAGCGTTGAATGCCTGTAAGAAATATCTCAAGACCTATTGCGATAAGAACTGCTCCGCCCATAATGTTTGCTTTGCCTGCAAGAATAACACCGGCTCTTTTTCCTATAAGCACACCTGTGAGACAGACTGCAAAGGTTACAACCGCGATTATAAGCGAACACACAAGCGCCGAAGCTACTCCGTAGCCTGCAATGGTAAAACCTACTGAAAGAGCATCTATTGAAGTGGCTAAACCCTGCATAACAAGCAGACGTCCGCTGAGACAGATTGAACTGTCTGTCTCGGATTGTTCATCAGGGGCTCGACCTGTTAAAATCATTTTTATACCTATAAAAAGCAGCAGAGCCAGTGCTATCCATGGAATTACAGGCTCAAACATTGTAAAAACGGTAAGAAAACTGTGGGTCAAAAACCAACCTGCAAGGGGCATAATAGCCTGAAAAAAAGCATAGACCGCAGCAATCAGTACCGCTTTCTTTTTTCTCATATTGGGCTCATTAAGCCCGTTTACTATGGAAACTGAAAAGGCATCCATGCTAAGTCCCAGACCCAGCATAAAACTGTTAACCAAAAATAATGTAGATTGATTCATAAAATTCTCCGTAAAATCCGCTGCACAGGAATAGGACTGCAGCTGCTAATAATCGATATAACCGTATAATTATATCATATTAGCAATACTTTTGCAATAAAGTGTATTATTATGATTTATCATAGTTATATTTAATCGAAAAAGAGCAGGCAGTGGGTGCTCTGAACTCACTCCCTGCCTTATATTCTTTCCATAGAATTAACCTGCCACGTCAGACTGATTTGGGATTTTTACATATGCAAATTAGCTTATTATAAATCTGAAAACATATAAACCCAGGAAAAGTTTTAACTTTTACATGCCGAATTTTATTATCTGCTTATTCCTTTAAAATCTTATATGTGTTATACTGAGCTAAAATAATACTGCTTTAAAAATTGAAGTTTATAAAAGAATTATGCTTTGGATTAAAAAATCACAAAAATAAATAGGAGAATAACTGGCGAAAAGTTTATAGAATAAAAGCTTACCGTGATTTATAACAGCTGGCAGTTGCTGAGAATGAAAAGAAAGGCAGATTTAATGATATGAATAGCGGATACCGTAAATTTGATTTGGAAAAATGGCCACGCAAGGAGCATTACGAGTATTACACCAAAAAGCTGAAGGTAGAGTACAATATGACAGCCCGCATTCAGGTGGATAATCTCCTAAATTTCTGCAAAAGAGACGGATACCGGTTTTATCCCGCCCTTATTTGCATTGTAACAAAAGTTTTGAACGGGCTTGAGAATTTTAGGATGTTTCGTGACAAAGACGGAGATTTATGCGTATGGGACTATCTCATTCCTAACTACACCTTTTTCCATAAGGATGATCTGACCTTCTCTGACTGCTGGTCTGAATACTCCGAGGACTTTGATACCTTTTATAAAAACATTACGAATGACATGGAGCGCTATAAAGACGTTAAGGGCATAAAGGCCCGCCCCGATCAGCCGGCTAATTTTTACTGCATCTCCTGTGAGCCATGGACAGATTTTACGGCATATGCAGCCAGAGCCACAAACAGCGAGCCACAGTTTTTCCCTGTTATAACAATTGGCAAATATGTGACAGAAAACGGAAAAACCACTATGCCGGTTAACCTACTTATTGCTCATGCGGTATCAGACGGATATCATGCGGCAAAGTTTTTTAACTCTCTGCAGCAAAATATTAATGATATAGGGATATAAGCAAGCAGATTTTTTGAGTAATGAAACTGCATAAAGTAGCAGGATACAGTCACAAATTTCCATAGAAAGGAATTTAATAATGAATTATTCTCAGAGGTTACAGATGTTACAGGAAAAAGTTTTCTGCAAAAACAGTCTTGAAGCTAAACTCGAAGAACTAAAATACCAAAACAGTGAATTGGAAAGCCGTGTCTTTGAACTTGAAAAAATATTGCAAAACGAACAGGCCGATGTTGAGCGCCTTGAACGGACAAGTCTTGCATCTGTTTTCTATTCAATGCTTGGGAAAAAAGACGATATGCTTAGTAAAGAAAAAAGCGAGGCATATGCAGCCAAGCTTAAATACGATTCAGCCGTTTCAAATTTGAACCTTGTTAATGAGGATATAAGCCGTATTGAGGCACAGCTTCGTGATATATCTGAATGTGAATATGAATACGAAAAAATCCTGCATGAGAAGATTGATGCAATCAAGGCATCTGATTCCCCTGAGGCCGAACATATTTTCAGATTAGAAGAAAAAATTGCAGGGCAGAAAAGTCAGAAAAAAGAAATTGATGAAGCTATTTCCGCCGGACTTAATGCATTGGGTACGGCAAACAGCGTTCTTGAAAGCTTGGACAGTGCAGAAGGCTGGGGAACATTGGATTTAATTGGCGGTGGTTTATTTTCCGATATTGCAAAGCACAGCCATTTAGATGAGGCTCAAAATAAGGTTGAGCAGCTTCAAAATGAACTGCGACGGTTTAAAACGGAGCTTTCCGATGTGACAATTCAGGCCGATATGCAAATCAGTGTAGACGGATTTCTTCGTTTTGCAGACTATTTCTTTGATAACCTGTTCACGGATTGGGCTGTAATGGATAAAATTAATCAGTCACAGTCCAGCGTGCAGGATACCAAGAGACAGATTCAAAGTCTGCTTTCCCGCCTGAACAATATGGAAGCGGATGTTGAACAGCAAATATCACAACTGGAAGCTGAAAAATCTTCCGTGATTGCTTCTGCTGCAATATAACGGCAAACATCACTAATAAAACAAAATGCCACCTTATAATATAAGGTGGCATTTTAGGTACAGTGGTAAGGGTTAACTTCTACTGTTACGGACATAAAAATTAAGATTTCCGTTATCCAATTGTATATGAGATTAAAATCTCTTAGGAGCCCAGAGCAATGTTATCCGTTTTTTTTGCGAAGAATATAGGGAGTACCCTATTTTGTAAAGCTGAAACAAGCTTATAGAAAGACTGGTTCGCAGAAGCAGTCAATACAGGTTTTTGGTACACACTTTCTCGTTTTAGGGGAACTGAATCATTCGTTTATGATATGACGCAGGTAAATCAAATGACCGTTTGTGGGCGCATTTTTACCATCAGCTTAATAACCCCTGAGTTTTCGGCGCTGAAATAGGACGCCTGCATCGGTTTCTGTTAACCTGTATGTGATAACAAGAAAAAATATAGTTAAAATAATGAAAGCATATTGAAAGCACTGGCATAAATGATGTATAACATTATTATAACTTGTAGAAATTTACTGAATTTAGGGAAAGGTGTTGATAGTAATAATAAAAATTGTGCGCCTTTTCCAGACAGAGTGCGGGCAGTGAAATATGGCAGCAGAAATAAATACGGTTTTGCTATATAAAAGAGGGGTAGAGGATTATGAACAAAAAAATTATGTCTTTCCTGCTGGCATTGGTGTTGATTTTTTCTTTCAGTGTATCCAATGTTCCGGCATTTGCACAGGAAAAGAATGACATGGAATATTAAATCACCACAGTTGTCAATGAAGAGAAAACAGGAGCAGCGGTTTTACTGAAACTGGCGGAGAAGGAAACTTTGCAATTGCAAAAAGTGAAACTGCCCAATAATGAAGAAGTAACCTCGGATTTTGGTGATATAAAATATGATGTGACCGAAAACGGAAGTTATGAGTTTGTAGTTTCCTATGTGTTAAACAGTGTATTAAATGAGGAAAGAATTACCGTAAAGGTATCTGAGATTCAGGCAGCCGATGGGACAACAGGTGTAGACAGTCTGCAGCCAGATGCCCATATAGAGATTAAATCATGGGATGAGCTTAAGCAAGCTGTAAATTCCATGCAGCCCGGTGAAACGCTTAATGCAAAAATCACTGCAAGCCTTGAAGCGGACAGCGAACTTTTAATTGATGGAAAGACTGTTAATCTTTATACAGAATCCGACGGAATCAGTATCAAAAGAACCCTTAAATCCGGCAGCAACAGCACGGATGCAATATTTAATCTTACCAATAAAGCAATTTTAACTATCGGTAATCATGGAAATAAAATTGCTTATAAGGATGATGAAATAAGGAGAAATAACAGCGGACTTTTTGAAGTATATTCAGGAAGCACTCTGAATCTTTCCAATGCTGAATTTATAGGCTTGAAAAACGGTTATTCTCAGAATGACAACGGAAAAGGTGCAATTTACACAAGCGGCGGAACTGTCAATTTAACCAATGTGACTATGACCCAATGCAAGGGATCAACCGGTGCTTTTATTTATATCAGCAATTCAACCGTTTCCATGATAAACTGCGATATCTCTAATAATCAGGTCTGGGGAAACAGTAATATGGGCGGAGTTATTTATACAAGTGGAGCTTCTACAAAACTTACCATACAGTCCTGTAAAATATCTAATAACGGAAGAGCTGAAGAGGGCGCAAAGCCAATTTATCCGGTGCATTAAATTTAAACTCCGGTGCGGTCTCAATCTTCAACACAGAGATCAGCGGGAACTCTGCTGAACTTGGCGGAGGGATAAAAGCAACAGGTACAAACTTAACACTTTCAAATGTTAAGGTACAAAATAACAGATGTCTTGGAGACGCAAACAACATAAATTGGTGGCAGGGCGCCGGAATGTAAATAGAGAACTGTACATTAGCAATGGATAATACTTCCATTACCGGAAATTCCGGTGCATTTATCGGCGGAGGAATGTATATTATCGGAACTGATGTTACATTAGATTCTACAATCACAATATCCGGAAACTCTGCTGTATGCGGCGGTGCAATTTATACAGATGACTCAAAAAGGACTATTACGGTAAATGGAGCAAGCATAGAGGGAAACAGTGTTGACGCACTTACCCCTTGCATTATTAATGTTGAAGAAACCTATGAAACTGCAACTCCGATGCTGATTGATATTTCCAGAGATATGAATTATAAATTAGGCAGAGACGTGTTGAAGTATTCCGATGATTTGGAAGAGCCTGATTATAAGGAAATTGCAAAATATCAGTTAGAGAGAGAAATTGCAAAAGAATTCGGCCTTGTTAATAATTTAAACGATGCCCGTGTTTTGGAGCTGGGACATGTGTATACGGTTGATTATCAATTCATGGCAAATGATGAAAATCTAATACTTCCGCAGGAGGTCTTAGACCAGCTGCCGGCAAAGCAAGCCATTCAGAAAGGGCTGTCTGCAAAGATACCTGCTGAACTTCATATGGAAGATGTGAAGACAAATGATGGCGTTTAGTCTTTTAAAGCATGGGATAAGACGGAAATTCCTAATGTTTCAAGTGATGTAACGTTTACCGGTACATGGGTATTTACAAAAAATACTTATTCAATCACCTATAAATTTGTCAGCGGTACAGATAGCAAAGAAATACCCAAAGAGAATTTGGCATTGCTTCCAACAGACGCTGGGTTATATGAACACGGTGTAAAAGTAACAGCACTGCAGCCGGAACAGACTGAAGTAAACGCGGATGATGGTAGCTGGACATTCCAAGGCTATGATAAGGCAGAAATCTCATCCATCACAGAAAACAGCACATTTACAGGAAGCTGGACCTTTGTTCAAAATGCAAGCCTTATTAATGCAATACCTGTAATTAGTGCCGGCGATAGAACCCTGACCGTTGAAGATACATTTAACCCGCTGGACGGTGTAACTGCTGATGCAGAAGATGGTGATCTTACAGGGAAAATAGAAGTGTTAAAGAATGAGGTTAACACGTCAAAGGCAGGAACATACGAGGTTACCTATAAAGTAACGGACAGCAAAGGGGCATCTTCTACCGAGACAATTAAGGTAACTGTGGTTAAAAAGGCAGCTGCTGACAAGCCGGACACGGATAAGGGAAAAAACAGTAATACAATAGTAAAAACAGGTGATACATCCCATGTAATGCTTTGGGGAACAGCCGCTGTTATCTCTGCTTTGGGTTTGTTAGCGGTATTAATAATAAAACGTAAAAGAATGGAATAGTATGTAATTAAAAGTAGATGTTAAATCTGACGGTATATAAAAACGACCTGACCCCCAAACAGGGTCAGGTCGTTTTTTATGCCTTATATTTATCGGGTTCTGTGGCAGAAAAGCTGCCAAGGGTCTATCCCATATTTTGTTTAAACTCCATTTATGGCGTCAAATAGAGCATAATTTCAAATTAGCAGCGGCGGGCTTACTGCCGCTGCTTGATTACACTATACACAGGAAAATGATTGCATGTCAAGGGCAGCTGTACATTTTGCCCTTAAAGTGCAGTCATTTTTCTGTCAATCGGACATTCAGCCCTCAAAGTAAATTGCCGGCTGGGCATTGATTATACTCCAGTCCTGCCACCGGCCGCCTGTCCACTTTTTTGTTATATCAATCATAGCCAGATACAACATTTTCAGCAAACTGTCATCTTTCGGAAATACAGATTTACTTTTTGTTACCTTCCCCAGCTGTCGATTAAAACCTTCAATCGTATTAGTGTTATAGATAAGCCGGCGCAGTTCCTGAGGGTACTTGAAATAAGTTCTGAGCTTCGGCCAGTTTTCCCTCAATAATTTTGAGATCTGAGGGTATTTTTTATCCCAGTGCCCACTGAAAACATCCATGGCATCCATGCTACTTACATCTGCA
Organism: Oscillospiraceae bacterium; assembly: GCA_020025675.1. GTDB lineage: Bacteria > Bacillota > Clostridia > Oscillospirales > Oscillospiraceae > Limivicinus. Next base: position 21,912 of record JAHHRS010000023.1, on the reverse strand, counting down.
AGCTGTAACAGCTCATGGATTTTCTCCCTGCGGGCTTTCTCTTACGGGCTTCGGTTCTTTCTTGACATAATAATTACCTCCATTGTGGTGCTTCATTTCACACAACAATGGAGGTTTACACAATTTAGGGGATAGTCTCGCATTACCTAAAGATAGATATTGCATACTTTAGCAAAAACACTTGTTTCTGTTTTAGGATGCTGCCAAGTTTAACTGATTTTCAAATCAAAAATCCGGCTAATCGGAATTTCCAGATTATTTTCCAGCACTATTTTATTTTGATATGTATCAATCTTTCTGATAATACCCGTTTCAGTATAGTATTCACCGCCTGCCTTATATTTATCGGGAACATAGTAAGTTACAGCTACCGCAGGCTTAGATTTAATATTTTCAAGAATATATGTGAGTTTTTCATTTAGTTCAGACTTTTTATTGTCATCAAGCTCTCTTTGCTCATGGGTAAGTCGGGCTGTTTCTTTTACCGCATCCTCATATCCTTTCAGTGAGGCGAATGCCGAAAACTGAGCCGCACGGTCTTTAATCGGCATACATGGGTGAACTTTGGATTTATGATGAGGAAGATTTATAATATCATCATACTTATTGTTCATAGTCATACTTTCCTTATGCTTTATGTCCGCCTATTCTTTCGTTGCGGTCTTTGGCTGTTGCGCCCTCCTCCAGATTCATACCTTTCAAAATAGCGTTTTTGCCGTACTTATGTTTTATCGCCAAAATAGCCTTCTGTTGATTTCTTTCACGTTTGAATGCTGCTTCTTCCTTCTTTTTTTCTCTTTCCAGTGCCTCGTAGTCGGTGAACATATCAAGCTGTTCGGCAGTTTCTAAGGCTGTTACCGAGTCTTCGGAGACCACGTGATTTGCCGTAAGATTCATTCTTCTTATTAAAAGATCTTTATTTACAATTTTATCGTACAGTTCCATAACAGCATTAATTATTAACTTCGTTGAAGATGTCTGCCGCAGAAGATTTACGCTTCCGTGAGCCTGCTTCGGAATTTTTCTTCCGTATACATCGGTGGTAACTTCTCCGCCGTAAGCCTCTCGCCTGTCAGGATTTTTTATATTTTCAATGTCATAGCCCACAGTCAAAACCATTTGATCTGTAACAAGTCCCTTGTCAACCAGTTCTAACACCAGAAGATCTGTCATCTCCCGTACTACAAGCTTAGCCTTCTCCGCCGTATACGGTACAGACAGAACCTGACCTGAACTCAAACTGTTTGAACCGGGTTTATAGGCTTTAATATCCGCAATTGTACAGGGTTCCCAGCCCCATGCATGGTCTATAAGAAGCTCTGCGTTTACCCCAAAGAGCTTATATAACAGTTCTTCATTATGCCCCGGTTCAGTTCCCACAGAGCAGAGAGCCACATCTCCCATGGTAAACATATTGTGTTCCTCGAGCTTTTTTGCGTAGCCCTTCCCTACTCGCCAAAAATCCGTAATGGGTCTGTGACTCCACAGCTTTTGCCGATAACTCATCTCATCAAGTTCCGCTATGCGAACGCCATCCCTGTCAGCCGGAATATGTTTTGCCTCTACATCCATGGCTATTTTAGCAAGATACAAATTCGGTCCTATACCTGCGGTGGCGGTTATACCTGTTGTTTTCAGCACATCCCTTATCACCATCTGAGCAAATTCCCTGGGATTCTGACCTGTGGCAGCAATATAACTGCTTATGTCAATAAAAACCTCATCTATTGAATAAATATGTATATCTTCAGGAGAAGCATATTTTAGATATACCTTGTAAACTCTGGTGCTGTATTCCATATAAAAAGACATTCTGGGAGGCGCTGTAATAAAGCTAAGCTCAAGCTCAGGGTGTGCTTCCAGTTGGTTTGCATTACAGGAACTACCGGTAAACTTATGATTTGGAGCTTTGCTTCTGCGTATGGCATTAACGTTTTTAACTTGCTGCAGGGCCTCAAAAAGCCGTGCTCTGCCTGAAATTCCGCAGGCTTTAAGAGATGGAGAAACAGCAAGACATATAGTTTTCTCCGTTCTGGAGGCATCAGCCACTAACAGGTTTGTCGTGAGCGGATCCAATCCCCGCTCCACGCACTCAACAGAGGCAAAAAAAGACTTCAGGTCTATACAAAGATATGTACGTTTTTGCATCAGATTTTATTTCTCTCTAAACTCATTATAAATAAACCAATTTAAAACCCACTGTACAGTTTAATAAAACATGCGGATAGGATTATCTAATTTTACCATAGCAGGGTATTTATTTCAATCCGCTCTATTACATAACAACATTTTATCTCTTTGCAGTTAAACCCTTTAATAACTCTGCTAAGAGCTAAAAATATAACACTTTTTTGCACCTGCCATAAGGATTGAAATTTGCACTCTTATAAATCTTTTGTATAAGAAAACAGCCACAGTTTCAAAGCATCGAAATGTTTGAAAACTATGGCTGTTGTAAAGATTTATCCGTTAATTAGGTTTTGCTTTTTATAACAAGCATGAAACTGTTTTTACACCAGGAAATAAAGAATAAGAGGAATGCACAGTATATACATGAAAGGATGAACTTCCTTGCCCTTTCCGCTTACAAGCTTTATAAATACATCGGCCAAAATACCAAGGCTTGTGGAAGCTGCAATATCGCCGGTAAAAGCTGTAAAGATGATCAGTACGACGGGACCGAAGTAGTTAGTAAAGTCGGAAAAATCAATAGAAGTAAAGCTGCTGAGAATGGAGAAACCAACAAAAATCAGAGCAACACCGGTCACGCAGGAGGGAATCATCAAAAACAGCGGGCTGAACATAATGCATATCAGAAACAGGATACCGGTTGTAATGGCTGAAATACCTGTACGTCCGCCGGCGTCAACACCTATTGTTGACTCTATGTATGTGGTGACAGTGGTGCAGCCGGTAGCGGAACCGGCCAATGTGCCAACTGCGTCCACAAGGAAGGGCTTTTCGATGTGGGGCAGGTTGCCGTCTTCATCAACCCAGCCCGTCTGCACACTGACAGCAGTCAGAGCACTGAAGGTTGCAAAGAAGTCACCCACAAACAGGACAAAAATCCAAACCAATGCGCTGGGGATATTGGCAAGAATAGATTTGAAATCATAACTGAAAAACAGATTTCCCATTTCGCTCATTTTGGGAGCGGCAACCACGGACTGAGGTAAAACCGTAATGCCCATTGGGATACCGATAATAGTACCGGCAACAATGCCTATAAGAATTGCGCCGCGAACTTTGAACGCGCTCAAAGCTGCAATGATTGCCATGGTGATCAGAGCCAGCTGAACGGAGCGGGAAGAAAAATCACCCAGAGCCAGTCCGGACTCGAAAGAGGCAAGCCCTGTATTTTTAAGACCAAGATATGCTATAAAGAAGCCTACTGCTGTTGCTGTTGCAATTTTCAGGTTTTTCGGCAGCATCTCTACTACCACTTTGCGGACACCTAAAACGGTAATCAGAACAAAAAGTATACCGGAACATAAAAGCAGAGCCATTACCCAGCCAAATGATACTTCACCGCTGTTGATCATGGCGCCGAGCATGAAGTTTGTACCCATGCCGCAGGACAGTGCCAAAGGAAGGTTAGCATAAAGGCCCATAAAGATGGTGACCAAACCGCTTATAAGAGCGGTCATTACCATAAGTGCAGACTTACTGATAAACACGCCGTTAATATCGGTGATACCGGCCTCAGGACCAAAGCCGCAGATGGCGGCAGGCTGAACAGCCAGAACATATACCATAGTGACAAAGGTGGTAAAGCCGGCAAGTATTTCACGTTTTATTGTGGTCTGTCGCTCACCAATGCGAAAAAAATCGTTTTTCATGAATATTATTACTCTCTTTCTTTATTTAGGTTTCCCATCCAAAAGGGAGGCTGAACTTGCTCCGGAAAATTATTTCAGCAGTTCCAGAACAGGGTCAATAATTTCATGCTTTTTAACATCAATGAAGCCCTTGTCTGTTATGGCGTAATCTTCTATACATGCCAGGCATATAAAGCCAAGGAACATGAAAGGAATTCTAATGGGTGTGCCCATGTCGTAAGCAACCTGATTGAGAACTTTCTTCTGCTCAGACAGTTCATCCAGAGGCAGATCACTCATCAATCCGCAGATGGGGTATGCAACTTCTGCGGCAACCTTGCCGTCTTTAACAATCAGCTGACCGCCGCCTATTTCAATGCAGCGGTTTACTGCAACAGCCATATCCTCAAAATTATCGCCCATAACAATAATGTTGTGGTTATCATGTCCAACGGAAGAGGCCAGTGCGCCGCCGCGTATATGGAAGCCGCCCATAAAGGCTTTGCCCACATTACCGTTAATGCCGTGGCGCTCTACCTGTGCAATGTACAGAACATCCTGTTCAACATCACACTGTACAACACCGTCAACAACATCCAGCTCAACATCACGGCGATGAGTGAAAGGAATGTAGGGAAGGGTGTCCATGCAGAGAACTTTTGCCTTTTTAGCATCCTTGTCAACATGGATCTTGAAGCTGTCAGCGGTAATGGGATTGAGCAGATGGGTGGTATTAAGCAGGCATGAATCGTGCTGGGCAGCTTCGTAATGAACAAGCATTTTGCCGTTGTCGGTGATCTGACGGCCGCCGGCAATGGTGGTCAGAACCTTGAAGTCTTCAGCGCCGGTAGTAATGTTTATATCTGCACGGCGTCCGGGTGCAAGGCCGCCCACTTCACGCTCCAGACCGAATGACTTTGCGCAGTTAAATGTGACCATCTGAATTGCTTTCACAAAGTCCAGACCGCTGCTGAGAGCAGTGCGCAGAGACTGGTCAAGATGACCCCGCTCGTAAAGGTCAACAGTATGCAGGTCGTCGGTAACAATGCTGATCATAGAAGTGTCAAGATTGTTTTCCATAACGGTTTTCAGTAACAGAGGCATGTTGCTTGCGGAAGAGCCCTCACGCATCTGGAGGTAAACTCCGTTACGCAGACGCTCAAACACATCCTGCTCGCAGAAAGCTTCGTGGCAGGTGGTAACTCCTGCAGCAACACAGGCATTCATGTCGGGGCCGTACATAGCAGGCAGGTGACCCTGAAGGGTCTTGCCGCCCATGCTGAGAGTATCGTCAAAGGATTCAAGCAGTTCTTCGTGCTCTTCCAGTATGTAAGGGCCAACGCACTCGGAAAGGCCCACTGCATTTGGAAGTTTAAGAGCTTCACGAATTATTTCAGGATTAAAGTGACCGCCGCTGGTCTCAAGATTGGGAGCAAAAGGAACATGGGAGGGAACAATAAAAAAGATCTTCAGGTCGGTAGCCTCTGCTTCTTTCAGTACGGCTTTAATTCCGTCCAGACCGGAAACAACGCCGATTTCATGGAAATCGGTCATAATACCGGTAGTACCATGAGACAGAACAGCCTCTGCAAAGTTACGAACTGCCATGGAAGAGCTTTCGGGGTGAATGTGGCCGTCCAGGAAGCCGGGAGTAATGAAGTTACCCTGTGCATCAATGATTTTGGTGTTTTCACCGATGCAGTAAGAAACATCACCCACTGCTGCAATAGTGTCACCGCAGACAGCAACGCCGCCCTCATAGATTTCACCGGAATACACGTTTACGATCTTACCGTTGTTGACAACCAAATCAGCGGGCTTATTACCCTTTGCTACGCTCAAAAGTTCCTTGTTCATGTGAATCCTCCTCAATAAATTTTAAGGTTTGAATGATGTATGGTATTTTATAAATACTCTTAAAAACTGTTATTAAAACAGCTACATCCGTTAGTTATCTGACCTTTACTACCGGGAAGCGGTCAGGCAGAACAATGCCTGCACGGTCATAAATTGCAGCGCCTCTTGCGCAGGCCTCTTTAAGTATTGCCTCTTCATCCAGAGTCAGGATCTTGCGGTCACGCATAAGCCAGCGTCCGTTGCACATTGTAGACTGGATATTGCTGGAGTGCATGGAAGTAACCAGAGCTGCAATCTTATCGTTAACAGGCATCATGGAGGGACCGTGAGGATCTATAACAATAAGGTCTGCTTTCTTGCCGACTTCCAGAGAACCGTACAGGTTTTCATCCAGAAGAGCACGGGCGCCCCATTTGGTAGCCATACGCAGAATATCCTGTGCCGGAACAACAGTGGGATCAAGTCTCCAGCCCTTGTGAATAAGTGAAGTGAGCCACATCTCGTCCACAATATCCATACGGTTTGAAGAAGAAGCGCCGTCAGTTCCAATAGACACATTGATACCCATATCCAGCATCTTAGGAATTCTGGCAAAGCCCAGAACACGCATTGCGGAAGCGGGGTTGTGGGAAACCTTAACATCACGCTTTTTAAAGAGTTCAAGCTCTTCATCGGTCAGCCACACGGTGTGAACTGCCAGCAGGTTTTTATCCAGAACACCCAGACTTTCCAGATGCTTAACAGTGCCTTCGCCGAAAGTGGCATAGGTGTACTCTTTTTCTTCCTTTGCTTCGGCAACGTGCATATGAATACCCACACCGTACTTGTCAGCAAGCTCTTTAGTTCTGACAATCAGTTCATCGGTATTATTGAAAATGGTGCGCAGACCGAACCATACCTGAACACGGCCGTCGGCAGTGTTGTGGTATTTTTCCAGATCCACAACCTGCTGCTCAAGCTCCTGATCAATAGTTCTCTGCCAGATTTCAGGCAGTCCGTCGCCGCAGTCCATAACAGACTTAGCCAGTTTCCCGCGAAGACCGGACTCCTGTGTTGCACGGGCCATTCCGGATACAAACTGACCGCCCGGTTCTGCAAAAGAGGTAACACCGGAACGTATCAGCTCCAGTGAGGTCATCAATGTAGATACATAGGAATCTTCCTCTGTCATGTTGCTTTCGTAAGGCCACATACGCTTGTGCAGCCAAGTAATAAAATCAACATCATCGCCAACGCCGCGGGAAATTTGCTGTGATGTATGAACATGGGTGTTGACGAAACCGGGAAGCACATATTTGCCCTGCAGGTCAATTACCTCTGCATCGGGCTTTACCATAGCCGGGTCAATCTTGCCAACTGCTACAATATTTTCGCCATCGACAAGAACTCCGCCGCCGTCATAAACGGTTTCCTCTGCGCCCATGGTTACTATATAACCATTTTTCAAATAGGTCTGCATGACAATTCCTCCTGAATTTTAAAGGACACTTGCGTTCCTCTTTTTTTGTGCTATAATCAGCTTACAACCTATAACGGTTATAGGTTCAAGACCCAAAATTTTTTTCGTGAGAATTTGACAATTTATATCATTTACGGCATTTATTTTTGAACGTCTTTAATGAAATGAGGTTAAATTTATGAAGGAATTTATAGCAATCGGGGAGCTGGCGCAGATTTTCAACATGGATGTACAACTTTTGCGATACTACGATAAACGGGGATTGCTGGTGCCGGCAATCCGCAATAAAGAGAACGGACGGCGCCTTTATCACTTCGACCAGATTTATGCGCTGGCATCTATTCGCTATCTTCGAAAACTGGGCTGCGGGCTGGATGAGATAGAGGACTTTGTCTCAATTAACGATGTTGATAAAAATCTGGATTCTATGATGGAGCATGCAAATACACTGAAAAAGCGCTGCGACGAACTGACAGCTACCGTTGATGTAATATATAAAAAGCTGCGTTTTATTCAGGAAGAATTGACATTTCAGCAAAAAGCGGAGTATTTTACCCGCTCTTATCCAAAGCGATATTACCTTCAGTTAGGGGAAGAATTAAACCTTTTTACCAGTGAGCTGTTCTATTTTTATCCAACCGTTGGATTTTACAAAGGTACTCAGAAATGGTTCGGAGCCTACCTCTTCGGTGACGATGAGTCAGCGGAAATTCTGGCGAAAAATCTGGACATTGCCGCCTTCATTCCAAGCGGAAATTATTGGTGCGGCTACCACTACGGACCATATCAGAATATTCAGGAAAGTATAGATAATCTTAGACGTGAAGGGCAAAAGCGTGGATTTAAATTAGATGAAATTGTAATCACTCCCAATATTATCGATCAATTTTCCGAAGGACACCCGGCAAAATACATTACGGCATTGGAAGTCAAAATTCTTGAATAAATAAGGAAAAGTACAAAAAAGCTGAATTATTTACTACAGAATGTACATATTTGTTATATATAAATTTAAGTGCTACTAAAGGGCAAGAAAATACCGAGAAAAACTATTGCAGTTTTTCTCGGTATTTTTACACAGTTTCAATTTTAAAGAAACTATTTAATTAAATCGGACTTAATAATTCAACCCATTTATTATGTAGATCTTCATCTTATGCTTATCTCATAACTTATATCCAAGCAGAGACGGAAGGCCAAGGGACAGCTGCGGGACAAAGGTTACCAAAAGAAGACACACGATCATAGCCAGATACATAGGAAGCATGGCCTTAACGGTTTCCTCAATCCTTATCTTACCCACACTGCATCCAACAAACAGAGCGCTGCCCACAGGAGGTGTGCACAGACCCACTGCAAGATTGAAAATAAGCACAACGCCGAACTGAACAGGGTTCATGCCAAATGCCTGAACAACAGGAACAAGAATAGGAGTTACAATAACTATCAGCGGAGCCATATCCATAACGCAGCCCAGAACAAGAAGGATAAGGTTTATGAGCAGAAGGAGAATAATCCTGTTTTGAGTAATTGCCAGCAATCCTTTGGTGATGATGCTGGGAACCTGCAGGTAAGCCAAAAGCCAGCCGAAAGCACCGGCAGCGGCTATAAGGCTGAATACAGTAGCCAAAGTTTTTACAACGTTTATAAGAATTCCGGGTATCATTTTCCACTTGAGTTCTTTGTATACAAACATAGCTATTATGAAAGCGTAAACTGCTGCGATAGCGGCGCTTTCGGTTGCGGTAAACCATCCGGCAGTGACACCTACCAAAATAATAACCGCAGTAAACAGAGCGAAGGCAGCATCAAGAAGAACCTTTCCCCTCTGTTTCCAGCTCATTCGCTCACCCTTTGGGTACTTACGCTTAACACTTATGATACCGCAAACTATCATAAGGGATATTCCGCACATTATTCCGGGTATAAGTCCCGCCATAAACAGTGCTCCGACAGATACACCGCCTGCGGCAAGAGAATAAATTATCATGTTGTGGCTGGGAGGTATCAAAACGCCCTGACATGATGAAGCAACAGTTGTGGCAACTGAGAAGTCCTTGTCATATCCTGCGTCCACCATCATTGGTATCTCAATACAGCCCAGAGAAGACACGTCTGCCACAGCGGAGCCGGACAAATGCCCGAACAGCATTGAGCCCAGAACATTAACATGAGCCAGGCCCCCTCTCAGATGACCCACACATGCATTTGCCGCCTGAAGCATACGTCTGGAAATTCCGCCCGCACTCATTATCTCACCTGCAAGAATGAAAAACGGGATTGCCATTAGTGAAAAGTTGTTTATGCTCTTTGCCATCTGCTGTATTATGCTCATGAGAGGAATTTTCATGTAAATAGCAGCCAAAATTGACGAAGAAGCCAAAGCGAAAGTTATTGGGAGCTTGCAGCACATCATAATTGCAAAGACTCCAAGCAAAATAAATATTGCTACACTGGTATCAAACATTAGTTTCTTCCCCCTCTTCTTTACCTTTGTGGTGATATCTCTCCAAACCGAATATACGGAGGAAGCTGAAATAAACAATAAAGAATCCGCCCACCGGCAGCATTAGATATAATGTGCAGGCCGGCCACTGGGTTGCAGGCAGAGTTGAGGTGCTGGTATAGCCTATAAGTTTAATGCCATACACTACCAGTACTATGCCAACCAGCAAAACCAGCAGGTTATTGATAATGTTTACAACCTTTTTAACCGGCGCTGGAAATTTTTTGTATAAGACTTCGATAGAGATATGAAGATTTTTTTCTACGCCTATCGCCATTGATATAAAGGCCATCCAGACCATTAGCACCAAGGTAACTTCCTCGCTCCACCGGATACTGCTGTGCAGCAGCTTACGGGAAATTACCTGTGCCGTGACAACTATAACTATGACCAACAGGACAAATTTTGAATACTGGAGCAGGATTCTGTAAACCCAGTCTATCACAGTGGTTACTGCGTCAAGGACTTTATTTTTTGGCTTTTTCTCGACGCTGGAGCTCAGTTCTTTGTCATCCATCCGGGTTCTCCTTTTCATATATCCACAGCAAGCCGTCCCCGAAGATGAAGACGGCTTGCCGAGGTTTGCTTTACCTTATGTTTTTCTGCAATGTTATGAATTATGCAGCCTTGATTTTCTCAATGATTGCCTTGTCTTCATCAGACATCTTTTCGTACAAAGGAGCAACAGCTTCCTGGAATTTTGCCATCTCTTCAGGGCTTAACTCTGTGATGACTGCACCGCCCTCACGGACTTTAGCCTCGGAAGCGGCTTCCTTCTCTGCCCAGAGCTGACGTTCGATCTGTGCGGATTCCTTAGCGCACTCGCGGATTATATCGGGGAAGGTGGGGTCGAGAGCTGCCACCTTATCCATGGTCATATTGCTGACCAGCTGGGGTTCGGGAACTCTGGTGTGTCCGTCAAGGACGAAGTACTTAGCAACTTCGAAGTGGGATGTAGAGTCGTAGGAAGGCCAGTTGTTCTCAGCGCCGTCAATAACGCCGGTCTGCAGGCTGGAGTAAACATCGCCGTAGGCCATAGGAGTTGGCTCAGCGCCCAAGGCCTTTACCATGTCCATCATAAGTTCGGACTCCTGAACTCTAATCTTCAGGCCCTTCATATCTTCAAGGCAGGTAATTTCACGCTTGGAGTTGTAGAAGTTTCTGGCGCCTGCATCGAACCAGCTCAGGCCCTGCATGCCCACATCCTTCATGCTGTCCAGAAATTCCTGACCGATTTCGCCGTCAAGAACTCTCCACATCTGGTCTGCATCTTTGTAAAGGTAAGGCAGCTGGAGAACGTCCAGAGACTTATTAAACTCTGCCAGAGGAGACAGGGAGACACGGGTAAAGTCTATGCCGCCGAACTGAAGCTGCTCAATAACGGTTTTCTCATCTCCGAGAGTTGCACCGTAGTAGACGTCAATCTTAATGCGTCCGTTTGTACGCTCGTTGACCATCTCGGCAAACTTGTATGCTGCCTGAGTGGTGGGGTAATCCTCCGGCTGGTTTTCTGCGTATCTGAGAACCAGTTCGGGTTCCTTTGCTCCTTCTGCGGGAGTCTCTTCAGCTGGTGTTGTGTCTGCGGGTGCATCCTCTGCGGGAGTGCCGGGTGCGGGCTGTTCAGCGGGAGCCTTCTGGCCGCCGCAACCTGTGAGCAATGCCATCATCATGAGGACTGCCAGTAGTGCTGCTAATGTTCTTTTCATGTTTTTACTCCTTTTTAAAAAATTTTTTTGTATTTAACAAGAGATAAAATCACTCTTGCCTTTTCAATGTTATTTATTGTATCATAATAGCTAAGAATTGTCTATTATGATACTCGCACAAAATATTGCTTGCTTTTTGTGTATAAGTGCAAAAATGTATGGCGAAATTTGTCTATTTTACATAACTTTAATCGCATTTTATGCAAACTTTAGTCAAATTTTTTGGAAATTTTCAAATGATGTTCATATATAATTGTCTTGAACAGGAAGCTATGCAAAATCTCAGAATTTAGACTAAATGTCGGAAAGGTGCTGTAATGAATAAAGAAATATCGAGTCAGGAAAAATTTGAAAACCGTCTGCTGTACTGTACTTTGTTTACCTTTGCAATGAGTGGCATATCCTCGCAGCCTTTAGGCTCGTTTATTCCGTTTCTGCGGGAGAGCTACAATCTCAGCTATGAGGTATCAGGCATCCTGCTTTCATGTCAGTCTATAGGAAATCTGATTGCGGTACTCATTGCCGGCATTCTTCCCATATATCTGGGCAGGCGGCGCAGTATTCTGTTCACCTCAATCTGGATGGCGGCAGCATATCTGGTTTTCGCATCCGGTCTCGGAAACCCTATTCTGCTTATGGTTGCCTGCGCTATGACAGGTCTTGCCCGCGGCGGAAACTCAAATTTTTCAAACACTATGATTTCCACCCTGCCCAGCGAAAAGGCAGTCAAAGGCTTTAACCTGCTTCACGGCAGCTTCGCACTGGGCGCCCTCGCCTCCCCCATTATGCTGGTACTCTGCGTCAGGCGCTGGCCTGTTTTCGGTTGGCGTATAACAGCCGGAATAATACTCATCCTGTGTATAATTCAGGTTTTTGTTTATGCCAAGATGCCGCTTCCCAAAGAAAGCTTCACAAAGAGTGTGAAAACAACCGACCGCAGTTTCTTTAAAGTCAAAGAATTCTGGCTTGCTTCGGCCATGCTGCTTTTCTACATATCCACCGAGTACGCAATTGTAGGCTGGATGGTCACGTATTTTCAGGATATAGGCATTCTTCAGAAAAATCAGGCCCAGCTTACCGGCTCCCTGCTGTGGTTTGTAATATTCTTAGGCCGCATGATCGGAGCCTTTACTTCAGATAAGCTCTCAGGTACAAAGCTGCTGCTGGTGGACGGTCTGGGTCAATGCGTATTTTTCCTTGTAATGTTCTTCAGCCGCACCCCCGGCATGGTCATATTCGGTCTCATGGGCGTGGGTCTTTTTCTCTCCACTATATACCCCACTGCTTTCTCATTTGGAAGCATGTGCATTAAAGGCAATGACTTTGGGTGCAGCATTATGATATTTTTCGGCAGTGCCGGCGGCATTATAACCCCGGCTCTGGTAGGATTGGTGGCGGAAAAAGCCGGAATCCGAGCGGGTATGGCTGTTGTTGCCGTGCTTACCGTTTTGCTTCTCTGCTCAATTGCTCTCAGTGCGTACAGTGCAAAAAGGAAGCATATGGAAGCATGAAGGGTGAAAAATAAAAAGCCGACTGCAAAAATAAGCCACATAAAAAAGTGATAGCGGAAATGAATTCAGAACTGTCCCTATTTGTACTGTCCGTATAAACAGGGACAGTTCATTTTGCTTAAGAAAAAAACTTTTCGGCGTTATTATAGCATATATCCTGCACCATTTTGCCAAGAAATTCCATATCTTCGGGGTACTGACCGGACGCAACCATCTCGCCTATCTGGGCGCAAAGTATGCGGCGGTAATATTCATGGCGAACAAAGGATGTAAATGAGCGTGAGTCAGTCAGCATGCCCACTGAAGAAGATAGGGCGTTTGTCTCCATAAGCTCGTCTATCTGCGCTCTCATACCCCGGATGTGATCGTTAAACCACCATGCAGCTCCAAACTGCACCACGGGGGCAAAGTTGCCTGCCATGGTAGAGAGCATAGTGTTGTCGTTTGGGTTCAGGTTGTAAAGAATAGTTTTCGGCAGAGAGTTTTCACTCTCCAGCTTTCCGAGAAAAGCCGCCACAGTACCGGGATCCGCAGTAAGGCCCACGCTATCGCCCCCTGCGTCGGGGCCAAATGCCTTCATAAGCTTGGGGGAATTATTGCGGATCGGACCTAAATGCAGCTGCATTACCAAGCCCCTTCGGGCATATTCCCTGCCTAAGAAGTCCATTATGTTGGTAAGGCGTTTATTTTCGCCGTAGTTGAACAGGCTGAAGCCGTGGTCCGTTCCCATGCAGCCCATAGAGCAGAAAAAGTCCAGAGCTTTTGAAAGAGCTTCCTTTATATCGGAAGTGCCGTACTTTTCGCAGAGTTTTTCGGAGTTTTCCTCCGCTGTCGGGCCTGTAAGATATTTATCAGGTCTGAATGAAGGCAGCACTTTAAAAGGAATAGTCTTGTCCTCGGCTATTACTTTGTGCCAATTCAGGTCATCAATAGGATCGTCCGTGGTGCATAGCACTTTCACATTCATCTTATTGAGAAGGCTTACAGCGTCAAATCCGTCCTCACTGAGCATCTGAGCTGTTTTCTCCCAGACAGCAGGGGCATTGGAGGAATTCAGCGGCTCGTATATGCCAAAGTAGCGCTGCAGCTCCAGATGAGCCCAATGGTAAACAGGACTTCCGATAAGTCTGGGCAGAACATCAGCCCAAGCTATAAATTTGTCGTAATCGGGAGCATCTCCGGTTATAAGACTTTCGTCCACGCCGCAGGCACGGAGCGCTCTCCACTTGTAGTGGTCGGTCTCAAGCCAAAGCTCAGTAATGTTTTTAAAACGCCGGTGCTGGGCAATGTCCTGCGGAGACAGGTGGTTATGATAATCAAATATAGGCATAGTTTCAGCCCAGCCATGAAACAGCTCTCGGGCTGTTTCGGTTGTGAGCAGAAAATCTCGATTCATAAAAGTTTCCACTTAAAATTTCTCCTTATTTATCCATAGACCAAGGGCGGGATTGGGGATATAGTAAATCTCTTCCCCGTCCACATTGTTATAACCGTAATTAAGCTTTTTCGGATCATACTTTGCAGCTACTGTGTCATAATCGGCCCACTTGAAGCCTACTGCCTCAATTTCCTCCCGACTTATGTTTTTCACCGCATAGGTTATGGAAAATCGTCCGTCTGATGAGCCGTGGATAAGGTGTGCCGCCGCTCCCATATTGTCACGCAAGTCCTGATTTTCAGGCTTGTTGAACTGCTCAAGGGTATTTAATCTCCCCTTATAGCCGTATTTTCTGATAAGAGCGTCGCAGGTTTCGTCTTCACCGAATTTTTCAACGCCGGGAGCCATAATTATCAGCTCACCTCCGTCGGCAATAGCCATACGGGTGCGATAGACGGCTTTGTTTCCCAGCCATGTGCTCTTAAACTCGCCCGGTTCCAGATAAACCACGCATTTTTTAATGCCGTGCTCCACAAAATCGATGTTTTTTTCCTGTGCCAGAGCTATTGCAGCTTCAAGGCACTTTCTGTCCTCACCTATGAAAAGTCCGTGGGTGCGGATATTGCCTCCGGGAGCGGTGCAGACAGTGAGCACAAACATAATTGGTCTGCCGTTTAAAAAGTGCTCCATACCGTAGTCGAAAACTTTCCGAACTGGGGTAAAATCCTTGCCCATCATGCGCTCCATGCCGTAGACGGCGCCAACCATGTGAGATTTATTTATCATGTCGCTGCCGCCCACTCCTACGAAAAGATTTTTGGAGTGATTGGCCATTCCTATAACCTCATGTGGCACAACCTGACCGATAGAAACTATCAAATCATACTTTTCGTCCATGACCAGTTTGTTTATCTCGGCCTCAATGCTGTCATGCCACAGTCCATCGGTTATTTCTTCCAGATATTCTGCCGGAATTTCACCGATTTTCACAACGTCCGTGCGCCAGTTGTGTGGAATGAATTTTTCGAAAGGAATGTCTCCGAACATAATGTCAGCCTGTTCCTTAGTCACGGGCACATGGGTACCCAGAGCAGGCATAATATCCACATTGCACCCCATGTCGGTGAGGGCATGGTAATAGACGTTTGTTATATATCCCGCATTTGAGTGCAGCCTTGTAAAATCAGGGGGAATAAGCAGTGCGTTTTTAATCGCTCTCCCCTCCAGAGACTTTAAAAGGGCCTCTTTTATTTGTTCCTTTGTAAGACCGTTGTCATCCCTGTCGTATCTGAAAATATCTTCCATATCAGACACCGCTGTATGCGGAAAAGCCGCCGTCAACAGGGACAACTATACCGGTGACAAAACCGGATGCTGAGTCATCGCAGAGCCAGAGAAGGGTTCCCAGCAGCTCCTGGGGTTCGCCGAAGCGGCCCATTGGAGTATTTCTGAGAATCTTGCCCGTGCGGGCGGTGGGAGTACCGTCCTCGTTCCAAAGCAGGGCCTTGTTCTGGTCAGTGGAGAAAAAGCCCGGTGCAATGGCATTACAGCGTATTCCGGTTCCGGCAAAGTGCACGGCAAGCCACTGGGTAAAGTTGGAAACAGCGGATTTTGCCGCAGAGTATGCAGGAATTTTTGTCAGCGGAGTGAAGGCATTCATAGAGCTTATGTTTACTATGACACCGCTCTTTTTTTCAGCCATATCCTTTGCAAATACCTGAGTGGGAAGCAGAACGCCAACTATGTTCAGTCCGAATACTTTGTTAAAGCCTTCTTCACCCAAATCGAAAAAGCTCTTTCTCTCCGGGTCGTTCATACACTCATCGGAAAAGAACTCTTCGTCACAGGTGGCAATAGGGTTGTTGCCCCCTGCGCCGTTAATCAGGATGTCGCACCTACCGTATATGGAGAGGACCTCCTCATGAGCCTTAACAACGCTCTCCTTATCCATAACATCCACATGTACAGCCACGGCCTCTCTGCCTTTGGCCTTGATTTCGTCCACAACATTCTGAGCCTTTGCCAGAGTACGGTTTAAAACCGCAACTTTTGCACCGGCCTCCGCCAGTGCCACTGCAAAACGGCTGCACAGAACTCCGCCGCCGCCGGTTACTACTGCTACTTTATTTGTAAGATCAACTTTCATATTTTCACCTCAAGCATTGTAAGTACCGGATGCAGTATCTCCGCCGCATCCCGTCCAGTTAGTGTGGAAGAACTCTCCTCTGGGACGATCCACGCGCTCATAAGTGTGAGCGCCGAAATAGTCTCTCTGAGCCTGAAGCAGGTTTGCAGGCAGTCTGCCCGTGGTATAGCCGTCAAAATAGCTCAGAGCGGCAGAAAATGCAGGAGTGGGAACGCCAACCTTTACAGCGTAGGCTACAGTCTCCCGCCATGCAGGGAGCAGGCTCTTGATAACACCGCAGAAATAATCATCCATGAGCAGGTTATCAAGTTGGGGATTTTTGTCGTATGCTTCCTTAATTTTACCTAAAAATACGCTTCTGATAATGCAGCCGCCACGCCACATAAGGGCGATGCCGCCGTAGTTCAGATTCCAACCGTATTCCTTCGCAGCGGAACGCATAAGCGCATAGCCTTGTGCGTAGGAAATTATCTTGCTGGCATAAAGAGCTTTTCTTATACACTCTATAAATGCAGTCTTATCTCCGGTAAACTCCGGAATTTCATGTCCGTAGAGTGCTTCGGCTTTTAATCTCTCCTCTTTCTGTGCCGACAGGCAGCGGGCAAAAACAGCCTCGCCGATAAGAGTGAGGGGGATACCCTCGTTTAAAGCTGAGATGGCAGTCCATTTTCCGGTACCTTTCTGACCGGCGGTGTCCAGAATACAGTCTACAACTGACTCTCCGTTTTCATCTTTGTATGCCAGAATATCTCCGCTTATCTCAATTAGATAGCTGTCAAGCTCTGTTTTGTTCCAGCTGCGGAAAACCTGACACATTTCCTCGTTGGACATACCCAAGGCACAGCGCATAAGCTGATAGGCCTCACATATGAGCTGCATATCTCCGTACTCTATGCCGTTATGTACCATTTTTACAAAGTGGCCTGCGCCGCCTTCACCTACCCAGTCACAGCAGGGTGAGCCGTCCTCAACCTTGGCGCATATGCCCTGAAGGATAGGCTTTACTTCATTCCAGGCGGCAGGAGAACCACCCGGCATAAG
Source organism: Oscillospiraceae bacterium (assembly GCA_020025675.1). Taxonomy (GTDB): domain Bacteria; phylum Bacillota; class Clostridia; order Oscillospirales; family Oscillospiraceae; genus Limivicinus. The sequence continues at coordinate 4,490 of JAHHRS010000023.1, read as the reverse complement.
GCTGGGGCCTTTAAGAGCGCCCTCTTCGCCGCCGGAAACGCCTGTACCTATATAGAGAAGTCCCTTGCTTTCGCAATATGAAACTCTGCGTGCAGTATCTTCAAAAAAGCTGTTTCCTCCGTCGATTATAATGTCACCTTCGGAGAGCAGAGGCACAAGCTGCTCAATAAGTTCGTCCACAGGTGCTCCGGCCTTTACCATCATAAAAACCTTTCTGGGGCTTTTCAGACTGTCAACCATTTCCTCCAGACTGTGGCAGCCGATTAAGTTTTTTCCCGCACCTCGGCCTTCCATAAATTTAAAAACCCTGTCGGTATGGCGGTTATAAACAGCCACCCTGAATCCCTTTGACTCCATATTCATGACAAGGTTTTCACCCATTACCGCAAGTCCTATAAGGCCAATATCCGCTTTATTCATTTCATTCATTATTATTTACCTCTGCACCCTTGCGTTTCCGGCATAAATATCCCATATCTGTTTTTCGTCTGCCGGTTCTGCATAGTCATTGAGACTGCTGACCGCCATTGCGCCGCTGGCCCAACCGAACTGCAGGCATTTTTCAGGCTTCCATCCCTGGAGAACACCGTAGAGCAGACCGCCGGAGAAGCCGTCTCCGCCGCCGATTCTGTCCATAACCGGAATTTCGCGAAGCTCTTCAACATGCCATCCGTCCTCTGCCAAAAGCATTGCACCCCATAGATGCATATTTGCGGACACCACCTGACGCAAAGTAGTGGCAAACATTTTTACGTTGGGATATGCTTGCTTTGCAGTGGCTATCATGGCCTTAAAGCTGTCTATCTTGCTGCCCAGCTCTTTGCCTTCGGTCTCAGGGCCTTTCAGTCCAAGGCAGAGCTGATAGTCCTCCTCGTTTCCGATTAAAATGTCGGAGATGGAGGCAATCTCAGTAAAGGCATTTCTGAGTTCTTCCTCTCTGCCCTGCCAGAAGCTGGCTCGGTAATTTAGGTCAAAACTTACCTTTGTTCCGTATTTTTTAGCGGCCTTTGCCACTTCTAAACAGCATTTTGTGGTGTCCTCACTCATAGCCGCAATAAGACCTGAAATATGAAGAATACCTACGCCGCATTCTCCGAAAATTCTGTCAAGGTCAAAATCATCGGGACTGATGGTGCGGCCCACTTCTCCTGCTCTGTCGTTCCATACTCTGGGAGCACGCATACCGAAACCGGAATCGGCAATATTAAACTGGTGACGGTATCCCCATGGTCCGCCCTGAGCTGTGTCACGGCCCACATAGTCAATGTTTCTGGCACGGAGCTGGCTTTTGATGAAAGCCGCAATGGGGCTTCCTTCCACAAACTTTGTCATGGCAAGGCAGGGGTATCCGAGGGATGAGGCCACATTTAAAACATTTGTCTCTGCACTTGTGGCCTGCATGTAAAACTGATTTGAATTGTGTACAGCCATACGGTCCGCAGGAGTAATGCGCACACCCATGCTGGTCACGCACGCAATGGCGTATTTACAGATCATAAAATTTCCTCCAATCTTTTTCCCCCGCCTTTTTATACGACGGGACAATTTATTAAGTTTTTTTCGTTAAATTTCGTTAACGTTAACGATATTTCTATATAATAATTTAACACATCGGGCATGCGTTTGTCAAACGTTTGTTGAAAGTTTATAATAAATGCAGGTTACTGTGGACAAAGATTTGAATATTTGGTAGAATAAACAAGAATTTTTTAACGATTTTTAACGGTGGAGACAAAATGGAAGAAAAAGTAACTATTGCTAAAATAGCCCGTGAGTGCGGTACATCCATAGGCACAGTTGACAGGGCGCTGAATAACCGCAGCGGTATTAATCCTCATACCAGGGACATGGTTTTGTCCACGGCTGAGAGGCTGGGCTACAAAACCAACAAACTGGCCGGCGCTCTGGGGCGCAAAAAGCTCATGCGTATAGCGGTCATATATCCCAATGCTCCGGTAGATTTTTACAGTTGTATAGATAAGGGCATCAGAAAAGCCGGTCAGGAGATTTCCGACTTCGGTGTGCAGCTTAACGTGTTTCGCTACGGTGTGGACGGTGCGGAGGATGAGCTGCGATTGCTGGAAAGCATTGACTGCAGTAAATTTGACGCCATAGCGCTGGACCCTTTGAACGCTGCATCTGCAGAGTATGTGGAGAAATTTACAGCAGCAGGCAAGCCCGTGGCCTTATTTAACAATGACCTGCCCGGCAGTTCAAGGCTGTTTTTTGTGGGCAGTGACCCATTACAGGTCGGCAGCATCGGCGCAGACGTACTGGGATTTTTGATGTGCGGTAAAGGCTCCGCAGCTGTATTGGGTAACTTTACTCACTCCATGCCATTTGTTGGCAGATTTGACGGTTTTTGTAATGCCATGTATCGGCTGTATCCCGATATAGTAATCCGAAGCTGTGCCGACTGCCGCCATGATGGGGACATAACAGAAAAAAATATTGAAAACTTCCTTAGTACGGCAGACGGGACAAAAGGGATATTCTGCACCAGCTATTCCAGCACAATGGGTGCTATAAATGCCCTGCGGCGGTTGGAAAGGAAGGATGTTTACATTCTGGGCTTTGATGTCAGCAACACGATTACCAAGGCCATAAAAGACGGTGTTTGTCAAGCTGTTTTGTATCAGGATCCTTATAAGCAGGCCTTTCAGACCATTCAGCTTCTGTCACGGCACATTCTTGAGGGCTGGAAACCCCGTGAAAAGCAAATTTTTATTGAAACCAGTATAGTTTTCCGTCAGAATGTAGACAACTACACTGACGGCATATCCCGCTGGGATTTATCTATATAAAATGCTCATAAGTTGCTTTCCCGTAGCATTCCGTATCAGACATTGGGGTCAATGCTTAACACCTCCGCAGACTGTCATCGGCTGAATACTTGTAAATAAAATTACTGTGTGTTATAATTATTTTATTCTTTTATCAGTTGGCAGGCGCTGCCTTATTGGGCCTCTATGCCGCTGTTGCACTATTTCTTATAACCGGACTGCCCACGCCCTTTAGTCCGCCCATGTAGTGGGTAAACTGTGGAAATTCTACACGGCATAATAGCTTGTATGGTGGCAGCAGCCATGCTGTTTCTCAAAATTTTTATCCAAAAAAGGATCAGGAAATGCTCTCTGATTTTAAATTCCGCCGTGCTGCAAATATGGTATCGGAAGAGCATCTGCCTACTAAGGAGTAATTTATGGACACTTTGCAAGTTTCAATGAAAAACCGCAGTGGCTATACACTGCGTGGAATAGTGACCCTGCCTGACAGTAAAGGCACTTTTCCCTGCGTATTGCTGCTGCACGGTTTTACCGGTACACTTTCAGGTTACAATTATATGAACACCCGCATTGCCAGAGATTTGGCTGGGGCGGGGATAGCTTGTGTTCGATTTGATTTCTTCGGCTGCGGTGAGAGCGACGGGGAATTTCAGGACATACGCTTCACCGGCCTCTACGAAGATGCAGAGGATATGTTCAGTTGGATGGCTCAACAGCCATTTGCTGACAAAAACAGACTGTATCTCTCCGGTCACAGTCTGGGCGGATATGTAGCCGCCAGCACTGCTCCGAAAATTAAGCCCCACGGACTTATACTGCTGAGCCCCGGCGGCGGAATGTGGTTTTCTGCAAAATCCAACGCTGACAGAGTAACCGCCATGGGCGCTGACTGGTTTGATATGGAAGGACTTCGCTACGAGATGTCATATAATTATGATATGGCTTCTCACCCCAATCCCTACGATGAGGCCAAAGGCTATGAAGGTCCTGCCCTGCTTATAAGAGCAAGCGATGATAATTTGGTTGATGAAAAATCCTTTAACGAATATGCCGCCTGCTACAATGCCCCGGTGCTGCTGACTACTAAAAACGGCGGACACAACTTTACTAAAATTCCTGTCAGAGCTGATGTTAGTAAAGCCATGATTAAGTTTGTACTGGAAAACTAATAAACATTTCCTAAAAAATCGGAATATAAACTGCACCCCATCTGTTAGATATATACTATCTAACAGATGGGGTGATTTTTATGCCAAACGAAAAATGGCTTATCGATGTGACGGATTTCAAATGGTATAAAGGTACATAAGTTCGCAATCTCTATCTGAGTGCCAATCTGGATCTCCGAGGGCGACGCATCGTGTACTATGTACTGTGCGAACGCAATGATAATTCGCTTGTTTGCAAAACCTTTTACAAGGCTGTTAAGGAAAATCCGGATGCCCGCCCTCTACTTCACAGCGGCAGAGCTTGCCAATATACCAGCAGGGCATTACACCGCAAAATCATACAGGCCGGAATGACACAAAGTATGTCTCGTTTTGCCTGCTGTATTGACAATGGCACTATGGAGGGATTTGAGGGCATTTTGAAGCAGAAACGCTATTGCGGCAGGCGTTTTGCCGGCAATCAGGAACTTGTGCGGATAATTGTGCATTATATTCCCTATTACAACACCAGGAGAGTGCAACAAAACTTTGGTGT
>JAHHRS010000022.1 GCA_020025675.1 Oscillospiraceae bacterium | reverse complement strand
AGGCGACGAGGAAATTAAGCTCAGCATTTCTGCAAAGCCTTACGGTTATACCGGACAGGAACTTGGGGAAATTTTGGAAGAAAAAGGAATAATCCCTGAGTTTTATGACAGAGATTATCTGGTGCTTATGCTCAGTACCTTAAATTCAAATGCTGAACTGGAAAAAATTCAGAAGGCATTTCTTGAAATTCCCCAAAGACCCGAATTTTCAGAAAAACCGCCCATTCCCGAAAGAGCGGAAAAAGGTATGGAGATAAGAGACGCAATGCTCTCTTTATGCGAGGAAATTCCTGTTGAGAATGCACAGGGCAGAATTCTTGCCTCTGCCGGAGTGGGCTGTCCTCCTGCGGTTCCAATAGTCTGCTGCGGCGAAATTATAGACGAAAAGGCAGTGGAGTGCTTTAAATATTATGGAATAAAAACTGTTTCAGTGGTTAAATGAACAAAAGCTGCTATCCAAAGGATAGCAGCTTTTTTATATTTATGAAGATTTGCGTCTGATTTTAGTCACAATCCAGTCGCTTATTCCGGCATCGTATTCACTGTCACAGAAGGGACAGCATTTCTTTTTTGCAGCGTCAAAGCTGCCTCCGCAGTTAGGACACTGAACTTTTAATATTGAGAAAGACTTATCCACGGGAAAATCTGCCTTGTGGTACATGGTAATCTCAATAACTTCGTCCTTCTGTTTCAGCTTTCCGCCTTGGTCTAAAGTGTTTGTCAGGTATAAATCCAGCACAACCTCAATCCTGTTATTTACATTCCGGACTTTTCTAACTCCGATTCTGCCTCTGTACTGAATGTCCACCACATCGGAAAAGCTGTCTGACAAAGCGCCGCCCTTATACTGAACGAAGTCTTCCGGCTTCTTACTCAGCATAAGAATTCTTGCAAGAGAAAGAGCCTTGCCTTCGAAGTATTCGTAGTCAAAGTCTGCAGCAAACTGCTTCAGCGTATCGCTGATTTTGCGTTTTGAGCCGGCGGTTGAGCCTATGAGAACTGTTGCTTTTGCGCCGCCCTTGATCAGCTTAATCAGATGCCATATTGAATAAACTAAATATATTGCAAAGGCCCAAAGTCCAAAGCCCAAAATCAAGGTTGGAATAGCCTGCAAAAGACTGAAATCAGAGTCAGTTATAAGTGTGTACACATTCTGAATTATGCTTAAAACAGCTGCTCCAAACAAAATCCGGTTTTTTTCAGATTTCCATGTTCCCTCTGATTTGCTGCCGTTATCGACAAAGTAAAAATTTGCAACCTTAGGGTAAAGATCCTTCATAAGGTAACGAGTGCCGCAGAAGGGACAGCCTGTCTCCTGAAGCTCTTCCAAGGTGGAAACAGCGCCGCAGTTGGGACAGACATAGCTTGTCTTTCCTATGCCTTTCTCCTCCGGCTGAGGAGAAATAATGGTCTGATACATAACGGGATAGTCGGCCTTTTTAAAGACTTCCTTTCCGTTACGTAAATACTTAACAGAGCGGTTAAGATACTGGGCGTACAGAGATTTGCTGAACTTTGCAAATCCGCTTCCTATTATCGGAATATTTTCGCTGACCTGACCCACAGACATAATTTCTTCCTCAGATTCCATGTCCATTTCCATAATCAGCTCATGGTCTTTAAGCCGCTTTTCCTGCAAATCCAGATAATATTTCATGTCCTGATCGCCGGCTGACGGCTCTTTTCCCGTGCGGCACCAGTTCTGCAGCCCTAGGCGGAATTTCTGGAAAAGTGAGTCGTAGTTATTGCTTATGTTAGGCATGGGGGAGACCTCCCGAATCTTTTTTTATAAGTATATCATTCACTTTTATAAAAAACAATGTAATATTTACTGATTTCACCAAAAAAAAGGAAGATATTGCTAAAAACAATATCTTCCTGAATCATGGATATATAATTATAAAATCAAACAGCGGCGCATTTTGCGGTGAGCCATTGAATTTCTTCATTGTTAAGCAGAGGACTGAGTTTTTCAAGAACGTCGGCGTGGTAGCCGTTAATCCATTCTTTTTCCTCCTTAGTAAGCTCCTCTGTCAGTACGCAGCTCATGTCGATAGGCACAAAAGTTATAGGCTCAAAGCGGAGAAATCTGCCGTATTCGCTTTCACCGGCCACAACGCACTCAAGCTCGTTTTCAATGCGAATTCCCATGTGCCCCTCTTCGTAAATGCCCGGCTCATCGGTAATTATCATACCGGGAACGAACACAATGCCGTTATGGGGCCTGAGACTCTGAGGGCCTTCGTGGACAGCGCCCACATGAGAAACTCCGTGGCCTGTGCCGCAGCGGTAGTCAAGCATATATTTCCACATTGGCTGACGGGCCAGCATATCCAGCTCTCCGCCGGTTGCACCCTCTTTCCAGACAGCCATTGCAACGTCAATGTGGCAGCGGAGCACTCTTGTGTATGCAAGCTTTTCCTCATAGCTGAGAGCACCCAAAGCATAAGTGCGGGTGATGTCGGTAGTTCCCTCATAGTAGGTGGCGCCGCTGTCTACAAGCAGGTAGCCCTCATTGCGGATTTCTGCGTCAGCTCCAGATTTAGGGGCGTAGTGCATATTTGCGGCATTTTCGCCGTAGGCGGCAATGGTGCCGAAGCTCTCCACAATAAAGCCGGGATTTGCACTGCGGTATTTGTGCAGAATAGTGTCAATGTCAGTCTCTCTCAGCTTTTCACCATGAGAGAGTCTCTTTTCCAGCTCAATCTGGAATCTTACCATAGCTGCACCGTCATAAAGGTGAGCTTTTCTGGTGCATTTAAGCTCAGTTTCGTTTTTAACTGCCTTTAAAAGTGCAATGGGGTCGCAGCTCTCAACAACGCTGAAATTAGAATTTGAGCGCAGGGCGTTGTTTAATGCAGCGTTCAGACTTGAGGGGTCAACCAGAACTTTGAGAGCCTTGTCATTCTTTGCCAGAAACTCCGGCATATCCTGATAGCCCATAAGGCTTACACCGGCATTTTTAAGTGTCTCCGCACCTTCGGCATTGAGTCGGCTGTAATCCATAAACAGAACTGCGCTGTCCATATCAACAAAAGAAAAAGCCAGAGCATAGGGGGTGTTATCAACGTCAGCGGCACGGAGATTAAAAAGCCATGCAACGCTGTCAAGAGAGGTAATTACGGCGCAGTCGCAGTCTTCCTCTTTCAGCTTGTTCCTGTAAATATTCAGCTTTTCCTCTGCACCTTTGCCTGCAAATTCATTACCCAGAATCCATGCAGGAGTTGCGGGAAGGGGCTCTCTGTCCTCGGTCCAAGCCTGGTCAACCAAAGGCAGGTCACAAAGTTTTGCGCACTTTTTGTCGCAAATGTCCCTGAGACTTCTCATCTGAGTTAAGGGCATTGTCTCAGCATTATAACCAAGAACCATTCCGGCACTGAGCTTATCTTCGAGCCATTCATTAACGGTGGGAACACCTTTAACGCCCATATGCATGGACTGAACACCGGTATCCTTTAAAGCCTTGTCGGCAGCGCCGAAGAAACGTCCGTCAACCCAGAGGGCAGCTTCGCTTAAAGTTACAAGCAGGTTTGCGTTCTCGCATGAGAAACCGGAAAAATACTCCCATGCGGTGTGGTGAGCGGGGGCATATTCACTGGCGTGAGCGTCGGAAGAGGGCATAATGAAAATGTCGCATCCGGACTTTTTCATGGCCTCACGAAATTCGGTTAAGCGTTGGGGTACTGTTTTCATAATAATAGCTCCTATTTATAAAAAATCTTAATTTACTCATTTACCTTCATTTCGGTACACTCCATAGTAATACCATTTTTAAGAAAAAGCAAGTATATTGATATGGCGATAAAAATGTGTTACTATAATTCAAATTTGTTTGTGGGAGTTTAATATGGGATATATATCTGTTGAGAGCGGGAATATCCGCCTGAGCTTTAATGAAGAGACATTGAATTTTGAAGTTTCAGCCAATAAAGGGCAGTGGAAATGGGCTGAGAGCTACAAAGCCACGATAAAAATGAAGTCAGGGGAAGAAATTTTCTTCTCTGATGCCGAAAATATTAGCCATGAAAAATGGAAAACAGGCGTAGGCGTTGGCATACATTCCACTTACTCAGGCTTTAGTCTTGGGAGCAGAGAGCTGAATTTGGCTTTTGAGACAATTTCATGGATAGAATACAGCACAGGGGATGTGTATTTTGAGTTTATCCCCCTTTCTGATGAGGGAATAGAGGCGGTTTACTGGCCGGGTTATATGGAATTTGAAGAGAACAGCCCCAAGTATTACAGCGTATTAAATATTTTGCAAGGACTGCTTCTGCCGAACACTTGGAAAAATGAAGTGAGAAAACTGAGCTTTGACGGTCAGCTGTGCAGCAACACGGCCTATATGCCCTGGTTCGGTCAGGTCAGACCAGACGGCGGCTATATAGCAATCTGTATGCAGCCTTGGGACGCAGCATTTCAGGTGGACCACCCGGCTAATGGCCCTTATACCCATGTAGGCTTCCGCTGGCTTCCCAGTCTTGGAAAAATGGACTACCGCCGTGTGGTGCGTTATACATTTTTAACTGACTGCGACTATAATTCCCTCTGCAAGGTGTACAGAAAATATTCCATGGAAACGGGACTTTTAACTACCTTAGCAGAGAAAGCAGCCAGAAATCCCAATGTAGACAAGCTTATAGGCTCTGCCATAGTACACAAGGGCATAAAGACCCACGTTAATCCCGGTACGCTCTTTTATAATGAAGAGGACGAGAGCAAAAACGACAATCTTGTACCTTTTTCTCAGCGTTCGGCGGAACTGAAACACTATAAGGAAAAGGGGGTGGAGAAGCTCTATCTCCACCTTGACGGCTGGGGTCAGCCGGGCTACGACAATAAGCATCCGGATTATCTCCCCGCCTGCAAAGAGGCAGGCGGCTGGGAGGGCTTAAAGGAGCTGTCTGACACGGCGCAGGAATGCGGCTATATGCTGGGCCTGCACGACCAGTACCGTGACTATTATTTTGATGCAGACAGTTTCGACGAGGAATTTGCCTGCAAAGCTCCCGACGGCAGTATTTTAGATGTTTCCCGCTGGGCAGGGGGAAGACAGAGCTATCTCTGCACCACTCAGGCACCCTATTATGTGAAACGAAACTTTGAGGAGATTCTGCGCCACGGAATTCACCTTGAGGCATCATATCTGGATGTTTTCACCTGCAACGAGGGTGATGAGTGCGCAAACCCCAGACACAGAATGAGCAGGAGAGAGTGTTTTAATTACCGCAAGGCATGCTTTGATTATCTCACTTCAAAAGGTATACTTCCAAGCTCCGAGGAAGTGACCGACTGGGCAATGCAGAGCCTTGTTTTCTGCCACTACGGTCCCTACGACTTTATGCTTCAGCCGCCGGGCAGCCCAAGAAAGGGCATACCCGTGCCCCTTTTTAACCTTGTCTACCATGACTGCCTTATTCTGCCATGGCTTATGGACAGGCGGGAGGGGGAAGAGGACTTTATGCTCTACGCTCTTTTAAACGGCGGCGGTGCTTATATGGATAAGGACGGAGCATACCCCAACTGCGACGGATCATTTGACGATCCCAACGCAGAAAAGCAGCTGGATGAGGATATAGAGCGCTACCGTATAGTTGCCCCATTGCAGGAGCGGGTGGCAAAGTGCGAAATGGTGAAGCACGAATTTTTGAATAATGACTGGAAGAAGCAGAGAACACTGTTCAGCGACGGAACGGTAGTAGAGGTTGACTTTAACGACAACAGCTATAAAATTCAGTATCCTGAGGAAAGCTGAAATAATAAAACCCGAAAGTTAAAAAGAGGTTGGCTTTAAAGCTTTGAAAAAATCCTGTAATTCAGCCGAAAATAATATAAAACGAAAAGGGAGCGTGTGAAAATACACGCTCCCTTTCAGCTTTGCAAAGAAAACTTTGCAATTTCTATTGACAAGTAAACTTGGCCGTGCTATTATTAAGCTGCAAAGTTAACTTGGCATATAAGGAAAGGAGAACCCGATGTGAATAAGGAAAAAATTTTAAGCAAGGCTCAGAATAAAGGAAAAAAGCTGGATGAAATGGAAGTAGACATTATGCTCAGAAGCAACCATGTGGGATTGATTGTGGGGCTTATAGTCTGTGTTATCATAATGGGCGTTAAAATTTATCTTGACCAGCCCTATCAGGATATTTACGCTGTGTTCTGTTCAATCCTTTGCGGTCAATATCTCTATAAGTGGGTGCGGCTTAAAGATAAAAATATGCTTTTTCTGGGAATTGTCTGGGGTATTACAACGACCATTCTCCTTATCGGCTATTTTTTGTGAGAAGACGTAAATTATGGATGATGCGTTAATATTAAAAAACCGCCTAAAAGATGCCCGAAATGAAAAGAAGCTGTCCCAGGCGGCACTGGCGGAAATGGTAGGTGTTTCCCGTAATACCATAAGCTCCATAGAGACGGGTCAGTTTAACCCTACCGCAAAGCTGGCTCTTATTCTGTGCATTGCGCTGGATAAAAAATTTGAAGAGCTGTTTTATTTTGACGATTGAGCGGAATATAAAACATTCCCCTGCATTGCTGTAAGGCAAAGCAGGGGAACTTTTTATGGAGATGTATTGCAGAGAGCCTTGATAGAGCTATTACGCTCAACAAAAATCAGTGCAAGAATGATAAATATTTAGGCGGCACGGGAAGAAATTTTAAAACGGCTTCCCAACCTCCAAGCCGGCCTCACCACGATACATTTTCTTAAATTCCGGTATGTACATAATTAGGGCTGCAAGCATAATGACCATAAGTGAAACAATAATCACATTGACCCAAAGCTCCGGAATATTGGGGAAGAGAAAAAGAACCAGAAGACCAACAAATAGGGCAGCGGTGCATACTTTGCCGTACCACTTTGCACCGTTGAGCATTCTGCCGCGTCTGAGAAAATAAATTCCCATTATACCCATGAATCCCTCTTTAACCACCATTAGAGCGATAAGCGCCCACATGATCGGGTGGCGGATTGCAAGGCAGACGGCGAGAGCTGCGTGGCTCAGCTTATCGGCAACAGGGTCCAAAACTTTTCCAAGGTCTGTAATCATGTTAAATTTTCTGGCTATCCTACCGTCAAGCATGTCTGTAATGGAAGAAATAAGCACAACGGCACCAGAGCAAAGATAGTCTGCGGTATCTTCAGCTTTAAGATACATAAGGCAAAAGACCGGGATGAGCAGAATTCTGAAATAACTTAAAATGTTTGGGATAGAGAAAATTTCACGGGAAGACAGCTTCTTCATTAAAAACATCCTTTCAAGGTTTAAAGTCAATTATACTCGGTAATTTACACTTTGCCAATATCTCAGAGAAACAAAATTTGACCAATTAAAGGAACAGACGAAAAGTTTACCAAGCGTTCATTTGCTGCACACAATTTTAACACGTACAGGTTAAGATCACTAAGGGGCTAATATTAAAATAAATGAAGACGCATAATATCTTTTAGGCGTAAAAGGCCGAAAGAAAATATAAGTTATAAGATATATGTTTTTTCGTAAAAAAATAAATGCAGGTTTGTAAATTAACATCACATGTTGTACAATGCAAATATAAAACTGAAAGGGGAGAAGTTTAATTGCTTCTGGAATTAATCGGCTATTTAGGTTCAGCGTTGGTGGTAGTATCGCTGATGATGTCATCGGTTGTTAAGCTGAGGATTTTTAATACAACAGGCAGTCTGGTTTCTGCCACATATGCTTTTATTATCCGCTCCTATCCTTTGGCACTTATGAATATTTGCATTATCCTTATAAACACTTATAATCTTATTAAACTTTTAGGCTCTAATAAGCAATACGACCTTTTGGACACCGATACAGACGAAACATATCTTACCTATTTTCTGAACCATTATAAAAAGGATATTGCTGAATTTTTTCCAAAAATAAGCGGGAGCATTTCTAAAGGAGAGCTAGCTTATATAGTGTGCTGCGATGCCGCTCCGGTTGGGCTACTTATGGGCAAAATGGTAGATAGTGAAACTTTGGAAGTGACAGTGGATTACGCCATACCAAAATACAGGGACTGCTCAATAGGCAGCTTTTTGTATGATGCGATTGGGAAAAAAGGCATAAGGAAACTTGTTTGCAGAGATTATGGGGAAAAGCATGTGCCATACATGAAGAAAATGGGTTTTGAGAGTGTAGACGGAGCTTACGAAAAAATCGTTATCAGCAAATAATATGTGCAGGGAACATGTTATATAAATTATAAAACCTTGTTAAAGACAGTTTGCGTTCCTTAAAATCGTAAGTTACTGACGTAATTGAGTTGTTTACGTATTTTTTATATAGTGCTTGTCAAAATACAAATTTTATTGTATTATTAAGTTTAAAATATAAGCATTTGAATGGGGCTGTCTTTATATTATGGAAAGGGCAAAGCATAAGAGACGCTTTATAATATATTTGGTATTTACACTGTTGATAATGGCGGCAATATTCATATTTTCTGCCCAGGACGGTAACGATTCCGGCAGTTTGAGCAAAGGCTTTATAAAAAGCTTTTTAGGAGATATTTTGGAAAAAATATTACCGCCGCTTACTGATAATGGCTTTGAGTATGATATAAGAAAATATGCTCACATGTTTGAATTTTTCTGCCTTGGCGTCAGTAGCTTTCTGCTGTTTTCAGAAGTTTTCTTTAGTCTGCCTCACATGCTTATCTATACCCCCCTCACAACACTTATCTTCTGCTTTGTATATGCCTGCTCAGACGAGTTTCATCAGCGCTTTGTACCCGGAAGAGCGGGAAGATTTACGGATGTTGCAGTAGATTCCGTTGGGTACATCTGTGCGGTATTAATAATGCTTGTTATATTTATACTGTACAGGCTTATCAGAAATAAGGATAGAAGAAAAATATAATTTTTGCGTCCAGTATTAGACCTTACATAAAAATAGGAGAAAATTATGGCAAATCATTTACCTCCACCTAAAAATAAACATCTGAGTCAGTCAAGTCACAGAGTGAAAAAAGAACCTTTGGTAAGCGCAAAGAATCGGGATCTGCTTAGCGAACGGCAGTTTTCCCTTAAAACTCTTATAGCTTGTATTATTTCCGTGCTTTTGCTTATAGGAATTCATTATGTTCCGGCTGAGGGCTGGGTTAAGACAGTGCTGTATATATTGCCTTTGCTCACGGTTTCAGCAGGAGTAATGATGCGTCTTATTGCAATGCTGTCGGAAAGAGATTACTTTGACGAGGATATTATTATGCTGGCAGCGGCGGTTGCTGCCTTTGCTGCCGGATTTTATATAGAAGCAAATATAGCCATGCATTTATATAGATTCGGAGAAATAGCTACCAATTTGGCAGTTTCAATATGCAGAAAAAATATAGATGAATTTATAAGTGCCGGAACCAGAAAAGCAAATGTCCTTAAAAACGGGAGGGTCTTTTCTGTTAGGCCTGAACAGCTTGTTCCGGGGGATATTCTTATCGTCTCTCCGGGCGAAATAATACCTCTTGACGGTATTGTAGTTGAGGGAATGAGCGCTATTGACAGCTCCCTTATATCGGGAGATAAGAGACCGTTTAACGTTACCGAAGGCGGCAAAGTTCTCTCGGGATGCCGAAACCTAAGCCGTGACCTTAAAATAAAAGTTACCAGAGTTCATGATAAGTCTGCATACGCAAGAATTATAGACGGTCTGACGGACACAAACCGGAAAAAGGCTAAGCAGGAGATTTTCGCTTCCAGATTTCTTCGGTATTTTACACCGGCTGCTTTGCTGGTGGCAGTGTTAATGTCTGTAATTCCTCCCATATTTTATGGAGACTGGGTTAACTGGATTCAAAAAGGCGTTGTTATTCTCATAATGGCTTGCCCATGCGCTATGAGCGTTTCCGTGCCCCTTTGCTATATGAGCGGTCTTATTAAGAGCGTTCAAAACGGCATTAAGGTAGAAAACGCCGACGTTTTAGAAAACCTCTCAAGAACTGAAACCATGGTATTTGATAAGACCGGCATAATAACTGACGGAAAATACAACGTAGCGGCAGTTTTTCCCGAAAAAGGCATAAGCACTAAGCAGATATTGCAGGCCGCCGCTGAGGCGGAGAGATATTCTAAGCACCCTGTTGCCAAAGCATTGAGACAGATTGGACAGATGAGCGATCTACAGGACGGCGAGATTGCAGAAGTTGAAGAGCTTCACGGCAAGGGCGTTAGTGCCTATGTAAAAAAGCACCACATATATGTAGGTAATGCCTCTCTTATGGAAGAACACGGAATTCACTATAAAGTTCCTCAGCGGGCGGGAGCGGCGATACATGTGGCAGTGGATGAAATATACTGGGGCTATATTCTTGTTATTGATAAGCTTAAAAGCGGTGCATTTGATGCCATTGAATCCATGCGCCGTCAGGGCGTACGAAATATGGTGCTTTTAACAGGCGATGTGCGCTCGGTTTCAAGGACTCTTGCCTCATCTCTTAACTTTGATATGGTGAAGGCAGAACTTATGCCTGAGGGCAAGGTGGCTGCCGTTGAGTATCTTATGGCAACAAAGGGCGAACACTCAAGTCTTGGCTTTGTTGGCGATGCGGAAAACGACAGAGAAGCTTTGAAAAGGGCCAACATAGGAATTGCGATCGGAGCCATAGACGCAGAAAAGCCCTTTGATACTGCCGACGTGGTAATTATGAGCGATGATTTGGCTAAACTTCCAAAGATGATGGAAATTTCAAGAATCAGCACCAATGTTGCAAGAATGAATATTTTAGCCTCTGTTGGAGTAAAACTTTTGCTTATTATTTTGGGAGCATTTGGTATAATTCCAATAGTTTTGGCAGCCGGCTTTGAGGCCGGAACTACGATTTTCTCAATGCTCAATACTATGAGAATACTTAAACCTGAAAAGAAGGTACGGGAAGATGAATGAGACAGTAGAAATAATAAAAAGCAGGCGCAGTATAAGAAAGTACAAGCCGCAATGTCCGAAAAAAGAGGAACTTGAGGTTGTAATAAGTGCGGGAGTCTGTGCTCCAAGCGGAAGAAATCTGCAGTCTGCTATTATCGTGGCTGTTACAAATCCTGATGATGTGAAAACCCTTTCCCGGCTGAATGCACAAGTCAGGGGACAGGAAAACCCATATTACGGCGCTCCTGCCGTTTTGCTTGTACTTGCGGAGACCCACAGCGAGTATAAAATTCAGGACGGAAGTCTTGTCATGGGTAATTTGATGAATGCCGCCCATGCCATAGGATTAGGGACATGCTGGATAAATAGATTAAATGAGGTATTTGAACTTCCCGAAGGAAAAGCGCTTTTGAGGAAATGGGGCATAAAAGGGGAGTATACAGGTATTGCCAGCTGTGTAATTGGGTATCCGGATGAAGAACCGAAGATGAAAATGAGAAAGGAAAATTACGTTTATTTTGTTGAATAATTGATATGAACTGTTACGACTTTGATAAAACTATTTTTAACCCTGATAGCTCTGTATTATTTACTTTATACTGTGCTCTTCATCATCCGATTGCAATGCTCCGTTCAGTGCCGATGACAATTTTTTACGGAATAAAGTATCTTTTCAAAAGAACTGATTTTAAGTCATTAAAGGAAAAAAGCTTCGCATTTCTGAAATATCTTGATGATGTGGACAGTGACGTTGAGCACTTTTGGGCTACAAGAAGCGGAAGAATAGAAAAATGGTATCTTGACCGGAAGCAAAACGATGATATTATAATTTCAGCCTCTCCGGATTTTTTGCTGCGTCCGATAGCAGAAATGCTTAAAGTCAGACTTATTGCCACAAAGCTTGATAAGAAGACAGGTTTAATAGACGGAAAAAATTGCAAAGGCGAAGAGAAGGTTAAAAGGCTTAAACTTGAATATCCGGAGGCGGTAGTGGACGAGTTTTACTCTGATTCATTATCTGACACTCCTATGGCAAAGATAGCAAAACGTGCGTTTATCGTAAATAAATGTGACTTAAAGCCCTGGCCGTAATAATAACAGAATATATAAAAACAGCGGACACTGTAAAGTGTCCGCTGTTTTGTGTTACGGCAATTAAAATAATTATTTTTTCTCTTCTTTAAATTCAGGAATAAAGGTCCCCTCAAAACCCATAACTTTAAGGCGGGACTTTACCTGACCAAACTTTTTGTTGTATATAGCGGTTCGGAGCTCATCATCGGGGACAAAGCGATAATATGCATCACAGAAAGCATCAAACATAGGCTTGTTACGATAGCTTAGCTTATTTATAAACATTCCAAATGCTATAACTGCACCTACACTAAAATTTATGTAAACGAAAGCGGCGCCCTTTTTTATGCTGAAATACAGAACCAGAAAAGCCACTAAAGCAGCCATAAAACCGGTAGCTATAAGGGAAACATTTGTGTATCTGGTTGCACCTATAGCTATTATATCCTTATCAAGCTTTTTCATTTTCCGTATAAGCGGGTAAGCGGTCATTATATTGAAGAAAAATTGCCTTAAAAACAGGAAAAACCAGAACCAGCCTCCCACCAGAGCAAGTCCTCCGTATAAAATCTTTGTTTCCATAGGATAACCTCCAAAATGCTTATATTTATTATAATGAATAATAACACAGTACAGTGGAAGTTTCAAGAATAATTCAAAACAGTATCTCATAGATTAATCACAGGAAGTGATAATATGGATGGATTTAACAGAGCTATGTACATGCTTCCGCCGGAGATAAGGCAGGGAGCTGAGGCCTTTCGAGAAGCTGCGCCTGAGGAAATCAGACTCAGGCAGGGGAGAAGGCCTACGGCTTTAATAAACGGAAAAGAACAAGAGATATACGGCACAGAGGTGACAGCAAGCGACATTGAAAGGATTTTAGAAAAAATAACAGGGGCCTCACTTCATACTGCGGCGCCTGCAATGAGTGAGGGCTATATAAGTTTTATGGGCCTCAGAGTGGGCTTATGCGGGGAGGGCATTATACATAATAAAGAACTGAAAGGGTTTAAAAATTTCAGCTCATTATCAATTAGAATTCCGAAAGAGTGCAAGGGAGTATGTGACAGCCTTATAGATGAAATGTACTTTAGGGGGTTCAAAAATACCCTTCTTATTTCTCGACCCGGAGGGGGCAAAACAACGGCTCTGCGGGAAATTATTCGTAAACTGTCAAATTCAGGATACAGAATAGGCGTTTTGGACGAGCGTAACGAGTTGGGAGCCTCAGAAGGTGGAAAGCCCCAATTCGATTTAGGCTTACACACGGACCTTATATCATCCGTTCCGAAAGCATCAGGGGCTATGATGCTTCTCAAAGGCATGAATGAGGAGATAATCGCTATGGACGAAATAAGCTCTGCCAGAGATATTTCTGCTCTATCACAAATATGCGGATGCGGCGTGGGAGTCCTTGCAAGCGCTCACGCAGCCAGCAAGGACGAGCTATACATGAGACCGCTGTACAGACGTGTCCTTGAACTGGCAGTATTCAGATATATTGTCACAATAAGCGGAAGCGGTACAAAAAGAAAATATACCGCGGAAAGGATATAAATGCGCTGGCTTGGTGCAATTCTTATTGTTTTGGCGGGGCTTTGCTCCGGAGCTATATATTCAGGCGAAAAAAAGCAGAGACTGAGAGGACTTGAGGATATATGCGCCGCTCTTGAACTTATGAGCGGAGAATTGCAGACAAGGTTAAGTTCACTGCCGGAACTTTGCAACGAATTAAAAGACCGGTCAGAAGGGGCTGTACAGATTTTTTTTGGTAATCTAAGCAAATCATTTAACAGGCTTGGCGAGACGGAATTTTCAAGTCTGTGGGATGAAAATGCCAGAGAAAATCTCAAAATACTAAATGACGAGGAGCTGAGACAAGTTTCATCGCTGGGAAAAGTTCTTGGCCGCTGTGAAGTGGAGCGACAGCTTGAAGCTTTAACTTCGGTTATTTCCTATATGAGGACAAGTCTTGAAAATGCCAGAAAAACATATCCTCAGGAAAAGAAGCTGGGACTTGGAGTAGGTACTGCGGCGGCATTGCTGCTGGCACTGGTGCTTTTATAGGAGTTACTATGGATGTTGACCTGATTTTTAAAATAGCTGCCGTTGGAATCCTGGTTTCGGTTCTCAATATTTTGCTTCAGCGCTCCGGCAGGGACGAGCAAGCCCTTATGACCACTATAACAGCACTCGTAGTTGTACTTATGATAGTGGTTCAGAAAATAAGTGAGCTGTTCAACATTATTAAAAACCTCTTCGGGTTATAGTTATGGAACTTATTATGAAATCGGCGGCCGCAGCTCTTACGGCTGCCGCCGTAGGACTTTTAATAAAAAAATCAAATCCTGAAATATCCATGCTTTTGGGAGCATGTGTAACGGCGCTTATAGTTACGGCGGCCATGGGATTTGCAGAGGGCATAAAGGAGCTATCGGAAACCGTAAAAAATATTGCCGGAGGCACAGAGACGCTTATTGCTCCGGTTGTAAAATGCCTTGCAGTGGCAATAATCACAAAGCTCTCTTCTGATTTGTGCAGAGATTCTTCTCAGACCGCGGTTGCCTCTGCAATGGAGCTTGCAGGCAGTATATGTGCCATGAGTATAGCAATGCCTCTTATTCTGAGCGTTTTGAAAATGATAGGTGGATTTATTTGAAAAAGCTTCTGTGTTTTATTTTCATTTTGCCATTATTTGTACTTACGGCATACGCTGACAACATAGATAAAGAATTTGCTGACATGACGGGAATATATGAGGTGGAAAATGCTCTGGGAGACGAGGAAAAAGAAATAAGCGGAGAACTCAGACTTGACGGGAAACTGGATGTACAGGGGGCATTTAAACGACTGCTTGGCAATATACGGGAAAAAGCTTTAGAGGGTATAAGAACAGAACTTAAATTTGTTTTTTCCATTCTGGCGGTTTCTGTTCTTTGCGGTTTAGCTGCTTCACTCTGCACTGAGGGAAATTTCCCCGACTACATTCAAATTGCTGGCTGCTGTACGGTTGCATATATGCTTTCAGGAACTATGGATGGCATAATCTCTCAAGCAATAGATGCAATAAACCGACTCTCGGACTATTCAAGAGCCGCCATGCCCGCAATTTTCACTGCGGCCGCCGCATGCGGCGCAGTTGGTTCTTCCTCTGTAAAATACGCAGGAGCATGTATGGCAATGGAGCTTTTTATGTCAGCAGCCACAAGTTTCATAATTCCGCTAATTTACACATATCTTGCCATGTCCTTAAGCTCATCTATATTCGATAATTCTATACTTCGTTCCGGTTCAAAGCTGTGCAAAAGCATTGCAGTAATGCTTATGACGGTTATATGTATAGGATTTAGCGCCTACATAGGAATGAGCGGAATAATTGCAGGGAGCGCAGATGCAATGGCCGTTAAAACAGCAAAAACCATAATATCAAATTCTTTGCCTGTGGTTGGCGGCATTATATCGGATGCAGCATCAGCAGTTTTGGCATCTGCCTCGCTTATAAAAAATTCTGCCGGTGTTTTCAGCCTAATAGCTGTTTGCGTTATGTGTGCAGGCCCGTTTGCGGTTCTAAGTGTAAAGATGCTTTTATATAAAGCAGTTTCTGCGGTGGCTGAAATGCTGCCGGGCAACAGAATATCAGGTCTTTTGAACAGCGTGGGAACTGCGGCTGCCATGCTTATGGGACTTCTGGGCAGCTGCGGTATTATGCTTTTCATATCCATAATGTCCGGTATTAAGGTGGTTAATCTATGATTGAAAATTCGGCACGGGGACTATGCGCCATGTCCCTTCTCTGCGGGGCAGCCATGAGTATAAGCCCGGAAGGAAGCGTAAAAAAAATAATGACCGTTCTTTGCGCTGCGACTTTGATTATGAGTATTTTAATGCCTATGAAAGAAATGGATTTTTCATCATATGCTCTTGAGCTTGCAAAACTTGAGGAAAGAGAACAAAGCCTCCGGACGGAAGGAGAAGAAATAAATTCACGCCTGAACAGACTTGTCATACAGTCTCAATATGAAGCATATATTATGGACAAAGCCGCAAAGCTTGGCTTGAAGGCGGAGAAGGTAAAAGTAGGCGTTGAGTGGAGCACTCAGGGACTTTGGGTTCCGGCAACTGCAGAACTTGAATGTTCTGGAGAAGAGAAGCTCAAAGTTAATTTAAAAGAAATTATTACATCAGAGCTGGGCATAGCGCCGGAAAGGCAGTATTGGAACGACAATGAGTGAAATAAAAGGGAAATTTGCAAACTTACAAAAATTCAAATATCCGCTTCTGGTGCTCGTTATCGGGATAATGCTAATGCTGTTGCCCACAGGCTCCAAAACCTCAACGGATACTCAGGACAAAGACGCCGCCTTTCAGCAAATTCTTTCCAGCACCGAGGGGGTGGGGGAGGCCAGAGTGATCGTGTCTGAAAGCGGGGTAGTTGTAGTCTGCCGCGGAGCGGACGATGCTAAAGTACGCCTTGACATAATCAGGGCGATAGGTTCATATACCGGTTTTGGCTCAGATAAAATTACTGTACTGAAATTTGCGGATTAAATAATGGGAGGAGTTTGGAGAAAAATGAAAAACAAGAAGCGCAATATTACAATGATAGCAGTTCTACTTTTCGTATGTGCGGCGGTGGCTCTTAACTGGTCATATAATAACCGCTGGGGTAATCCGGATACCGAAATGGTGTCAGCGGAAGATGCGGCAATGATGGACGCAGATGAAAAATTCGCCGGTGCAGCCATGAGCAGCCCCACCGGATATTTTGATGAGGCGAGACTCACTCGGCAGGTATCAAGAGACGAGGCACTGGAACTTTTGCAGTCAGCCGCTACTGCTGAAACTGCATCTCAGGAGACTATAGACAGTGCAATGAATTCCATTGCGGCTATGGCTACATGCACAATGAAGGAAAGCCAGATAGAAAATCTTTTGCTTGCCAAGAATTTTTCCGACTGCGTGGTGTACATAGGAAACGATGCTGTGACTGTTGCAGTGCCGGCACCATCGGAAGGACTGAGCGAAGAAGCCGTGGCTCAGATAACCGATATAATATGCAGCGAAACGGAATACGAGGCCGCTCAGCTGAGCATAATAGAAGTGCGTGCCTGAAAATATTCAGCCTGATTCAAATATCTTGAGTCAGGCTTTCTTTTTTGTAAAGAAACAGCAGAAATTAAAGAAACAAAAAATAATTTCCTAAGAAGTGGAGTATATTTCATTATTTGTCTTTATTTTTTCGTGGAAATGTGATAGAATACTCTGAATTCATTTAGGAGGAAATACAATGGGCGATAATTACATCAGATGTCAGGAAGAAAAGGGCAGCATCAATATATCCGAGGACGTTATATCCAGCATCGTTCGTTCTGCTATCTCAGAGCTGGAAGGTATAGCCGGTCTTTCCAACACCGCAGGCTCTGACCTGGCCGAGCTCATAGGATTAAAGTCTCTGAGCAGAGGTATAAAAGTCCAGTTTGTTGATGATAAAATTGTTGTGGACGTAATAATTACAGTAAAGTATGGCTGCAACATTGTCAATGTAGCCAGAAATGCTCAGGACAGGATAATGAATATTGTTCAGTCTACCACCGGCATTGAAAAGGCGGAGGTTAACGTTCACGTTTCAGGCATTGCCTTTGATAAATAAGATTTCGGGGGACAAATAATGAAGAGAACTACTGCAAGAGAGCTTGCCATTCAGCTTGGCTTTGCCGCGGCTGCAAACAATATGGCTATATCCGATGTATTGGATCAATTCTTCTCTTTTGAGCACTATGAGAGCCTGGAGGAAGAAGGAGAGCTTTACAGCGAATACCCCGATGAGCAGCAGATGGACTATATACGCCGCCTTGTAACTCTTACAGCGGAAAACCGCTCTGAAATAGACGGCTTTATCGAGCGCTATGCCAAGGGATGGAAAATAGGCAGGATTTCAAGAACAGCCCTTGCAGTTATGCGCTGCGCCATATGTGAGATACTCTATATGGATGATGTACCTAATTCTGCGGCAATAAATGAAGCTGTGGAGCTGTGCAAGAGCTATGATGAGCCGGAGACAGTTTCTTTTGTTAACGGTGTTCTCGGCGGCTTTATGCGGGGAGAGTTCGGAGACCAGCCCGGGGCTGTGAAAACTCAGGAAGCTGAAACCTGAGAATAATTTCGGAAATTAATTATGAATAATCAGATTTTAACTGTTTCGGAGCTCAACAGCTTAATGAAGGCCCATATTGAGTCTGAGCCTCTTTTTATGAACGTCTGCATTAAGGGCGAACTTTCAAACTATAAAATCTATCCTTCAGGTCATCATTATTTTTCACTCAAAGACAGCGGAGGCAGTTTACGCTGCGTAATGTTCAGAGGCAACGCCCAAAAACTTCGTTATAGACCTGAAAACGGGATGAGCGTTCTTGCCTACGGACGGATTGCAGTATACGAAAGAGACGGAGCATATCAGCTCCAGTGCAGTCAGCTTATGCCGGAAGGTACCGGCGATTTGCAGATTGCATTCGAGCAGCTCAAGGCTAAACTCAACCAGGAAGGCCTTTTTGACAGAGAACATAAAAAGGCGCTGCCTGTAATGCCGGAAAGAATAGCCATTATTACCTCTTCTGCCGGTGCCGCCGTGCATGACATGATAAGGATACTGGGACGTCGCTGGCCCATGAGCCGGGTGCTGCTTTTGCCGGTCAGGGTGCAGGGCGTTGAAGCGCCGCCGGAAATTGCCGGAGCCATTAGGTATGCCAATGAATTTAAAATTGCGGACCTGATAATTACAGGCCGTGGCGGCGGCTCTATTGAGGATCTGTGGGCATTTAACGATGAGCGGGTAGCGAGAGCAATATTTGCCTCCGAGATACCTGTTATCTCCGCTGTGGGTCATGAACCGGATGTCACTATATCTGACTTTGTGGCAGATGCCAGAGCATCTACACCTTCAAATGCAGCCGAGATTGCAGTCCCGGACTGCACTGATATGAGAAATCACTTAAACAAGCTTGAAACTATACTTACACAGTCTGTCGCTTCTAAGCTGAAAAGCTATCGGGAAAGACTGAGCTATATAGGTTCAAAGCCTGTTATAACAGAGCCTACTGTCCAGATAGATAACAGGCGGCAGAATTTAGATTATATATTCAGAAGGCTTATTGCCGCACAGGAGAGTATTATCTCTGTCAGCCGCAGGAATTTTATTTCGCTTGCGGCATCTCTTGATGCTATGAGCCCATTAAGAGTTTTGAGTCGTGGATATACCGTTGCTTCAAAATCAGATGGAGAGACGATTAAACAGGCCTCAGAACTCAATAAGGGCGACAGGATAAATCTCCGCTTTTCCGATGGTGAAGCGGGCTGTGTCGTTGAGAGCCTTAAATTAAATAGCTGAGGTGAGCGTATGGCAGGGAAGAAACTTAATTTTGAGCAGTCCTTGGAAAAACTCGAAGAAATCGTCCGTCATCTCGAAAAGGGAGATATGCCGTTGAGCGACTCCCTTAAACTTTTTGAAGAGGGAACATCACTTTTGTCCTCCTGCAACAAAATGCTTGATGATGCGGAACAGAAGGTAGTCAAACTTAAAAAAGGCCCTGACAGAGAGCCGGTGGAGCTGCCTTTTGAAGGAGAAGAATGATATGACTGCAAACGAATATAAAGAAAAGATAGATGGGGCTCTTGAGAGCTACTTTAAAAATGAAGATATACCTCAGGCAGGACTTGCAGATGCTATGCGGTACAGTCTGCTTGCAGGCGGCAAACGTATAAGACCAATGCTCGTTCTGGAGTTTTGCCGTATTTCCGGCGGCGATGTGGAGGCGGCAATGCCTGTTGCCTGCGCCATAGAAATGCTTCATACTTACAGCCTTATTCACGATGACCTGCCGTGCATGGACAATGATGATCTCAGACGCGGCAGACCTACAAATCATGTGGTCTACGGTGAGTGTACTGCAACTCTTGCCGGTGACGCTCTTCAGGCAGAGGCTTTCGGAACTATTCTGAGGTGTGGTCTTCCGTCCGACCGCCGTGTGGCCTGTGCTGAGGCACTGGCTGATGCTGTGGGTATTGACGGCATGTGCGGCGGGCAGTACCTTGATATGCTTGGCGAGGGTAAAGTTCTAACCGAACAGGAACTTACAGATATAAACAGCCGTAAGACCGGCGCTCTTCTTGTTGCTGCCTGTCAAATGGGTGTTGCTGCCGCAGGAGGCAGCCGCATTATGATGGACGCAGCAGGGCAGTTTGGCGCTGCCATAGGCATGGCATTTCAGATAAGAGACGATATGCTTGATGTCCTCAGTACCAAGGAACAGCTGGGAAAGCCCATAGGATCTGATAAGGATGAGAAAAAGAATACATACATGGTCCTAATGGGTAAGGATGGATGTGAGCAAACTGTCGAGAAGCTTACAGAATTTGCAAAAAATATCTTAAGAGAAGCTTTTACAGACACAGATTTCCTGAACAGTCTTGCTGACTCCTTGGCAAAGAGATTTAACTAAGCGAATAATTTCGCAATAACAGGGGTTTCCAAGTGGGTATATTAGATAGAATAAATTCGTCAGAAGACATTAAACAGCTTAAAGATTATAAGCTCGTTCCGCTCTGTAAAGAAATAAGAGAATTTTTGATAGACAATCTCTCAAAAACAGGAGGACATTTGGCCTCCAATTTGGGAACAGTAGAGCTAAGTGTTGCACTGCATAGAGTATATGACAGCTCCAAAGACCGCATTGTTTTCGATGTAGGCCACCAGAGCTACACTCACAAAATTATAACAGGGAGAAAAGAAAAGTTTCCGACTTTAAGGCAGTACGGAGGACTTTCCGGTTATCCCAAGCCAAACGAGAGCGACGACGATGCTTTCATAGCCGGTCACGCCTCAAACTCCGTGTCTGTTGCTGTCGGTATGGCCAAGGCCAGAACAATATCGGGAGAAGATTATGATGTTGTCGCTCTTTTGGGCGACGGTGCATTGACCGGAGGTCTTGCCTATGAGGGGCTTGCATATGCAGGAGCAAGCGGTGAACCAATGGTTATTATATTAAATGACAACAACATGTCCATTGACACAAATGTTGGGGGCATTGCCAAACTTTTGCAGAAAATGCGGGTAAGGCAGGGATATATTAGCTTTAAACGTTGGTATAAGGCTGTATTTACAAAGTTACCGAGACTTTATGCTTTTAACCATAGAATAAAGGAATGGTTAAAATGGCATATACTGCCCGGAAATATGTTCAGTTCTATGGGTCTTTATTATCTTGGCCCTGTTGACGGACATGATGTAAAGGAATTGGAGCATGTATTACGTTGGGCAAGAGACAGACGAGAGCCTGTCCTTGTGCATGTGCTCACAAAAAAAGGCAAGGGCTGTGATTTTGCAGAGGAACGGCCTGAATGCTATCACGGTGTTGGCCCCTTTGATCCGGTTACAGGGGAATTGCCCCCTGAAAAAGATAGTTTTTCTGAGAAATTCGGAGAATATCTTTGTGAATTTGCGGAGAAAAATGACAGAATATGCGCTATTACAGCGGCTATGGCCAGCGGAACAGGACTTGATGCTTTTGCAAAAAAATTTCCCGACCGCTTTATTGACACCGGAATTGCTGAAGGACATTCAACCGCAATGGCGGCAGGACTTGCAAAACAAGGGATGCTGCCGGTTTTTGCAGTTTACTCAAGCTTTGAGCAGAGAGGCTTTGACATGCTTATACATGACATCTCACTGCTTAATCTGCACGTTGTTCTCGGTATTGACAGAGCAGGTATTGTAGGCGGCGACGGAGAGACACATAACGGCGTATTTGATGTCAGTTACCTTAGCTCGGTTCCCGGTTTAACATTGCTGTGCCCTTCAAACTTTAATGAACTCCATGATATGCTGGAGAGCGCTCTTTTTGAAATTAACGGCCCGGTAGCTATACGTTACCCCAGAGGCGGAGAAGGCCGGTACAAGGAATCCAGAAAGGAGCAGGAGAGCATTATAAAGGAAGGCAGCGATGTAACACTTGCATGTTACGGAACTATGGTTAACGAAATGCTTTCCGCTGCCGAAAAACTGGAAAAACTGGGCATCTCTGCGGAAATTGTAAAAATATCTGCCGTAAAGCCTGAAAATTATCCCTTATGTATAAACTCAGTCAGAAAAACCGGCAGACTTGTAGTAAGCGAAGAAGTGTGTGAATCCGGCTGTGTGGGTGAGCGTATATTGACACTGGCGGCTCTTTCAGGTGTTGCTTTAAATAAAGTGAAATTATTAAATCTCGGAGAGGGGATAGTTGCCCACGGTGACAGAGCTCTGCTTATGAGGGAAAAAGGCATAGATGCTGAGGCTGTTGCCAAGGCGGCATCTGAGCTCTGCAGGCAGTAATTATGAAAAAAGTCAGACTTGACCAGTTGGTTTTTGACCTTGGCTTTACAGAGAGCAGGGAGAGAGCAAAAACCACAATAATGAGCGGCATAGTTTTCGTTAACGGACAGCGTGCAGATAAGCCCGGAATGCAGGTTGCACCTGACGCAAATATTGAAGTCAGGGGTCATGCTTTGCCTTTCGTCAGCCGGGGCGGATTTAAGCTCGATAAGGCTTTGAAAGTGTTTCCGGTTGATCCAAGCGGTAAACACTGTATAGATTGTGGTGCATCCACAGGTGGATTTACCGATGTGCTCTTACAGCATGGCGCTGAAAGAGTATATTCGGTTGATGTGGGTTACGGGCAGCTTGCTTGGAAACTTAGAAACGATGAGCGAGTAATTAATCTTGAGCGCACAAATCTTCGCTATGTAACGGAAAAAGAAATTCCGGAACTTCTTGACCTTGCAGTAATGGATGTTTCTTTTATATCCATTAAACTTATTCTTCCGGCGGTAAAGCCGCTTTTAAAAGATGATGCGGACCTGATTTGCCTTATAAAGCCGCAGTTTGAGGCCGGAAGAGATGAAGTTGGGAAAAAAGGCGTCGTACGTGATAAAAAGGTACATGAAGAAGTAATAAACAGTATTTTGAGTTTTGCACCAACAATAGGTCTTAGTGTAGTGGGGCTTGATTTCTCACCCATAAAAGGACCTGAGGGCAATATAGAATATATTTGCCATATGAAAAATGGGCTGCATGAGGGTTTTTGCCCCAATGTTGCCGAAATTGTCGAAGCATCACACCAAGTCCTGTAAGGAGTTGATTATATGATTGCTGTCTGTCCTAATCCTTATAGAGACAGGGAACTTAAAGTTACAAAAAAAGTACTTGAACTGTTAAAAAATGAGGGATTTGAAGCCTGCGTATGCCCTCTTTTTACAGAGCATGACGCAAAAATTATTCCTGAGGAAATAAAATATTATTGCCTTAAAAAGCAAGCGCCCAAATGCTCACTTGTAATTGTTATAGGCGGCGACGGGACCATTCTCTCTGCCGTAAGAGAGATTAGAAATGTGCCAATTCCGGTTTTAGGTGTAAATCTTGGGACCAAAGGTTTTATGTCTACGGTTGAAATTGAGGACTTACCGTTGATTTTAAAAGCAGCAAGAAACGAAATGGACATTAACCGGCGTATGATGCTGGATGTAGAATTGAGGCGTGGTAACGACACTGTTCTTACAGACTGTGCCCTTAATGATGTGGTTATCCACGGACATGGAGACTGCATAAAGGTTACCGCTTTTTGCCAGGGGGATAAAATGATTAGCTACTCCGGTGACGGAATAGTTATTTCAACGCCCACCGGGTCTACCGGCTATTCCATGTCTGCCGGCGGGCCTATTGTTGAGCCTGATGCAGAAAATATAATTGTGAGTCCTATCTGTGCTCACCTTATTGGCTCTCGTCCGTTTGTATTATCATCGAAGAGGGTTATTACCGTGCGAGCTGAAAAGTACCATGGTAAGAAAGCGTATCTTTCAGTGGATGGTATTTTCGCCTGCGATCTGGAAAACGGAGACCTAATTGTAGTAAGAAAGTCCGAAAACTATACTCTTATGGCAGATTTAGGCTCTAAGAGCTTTTACGATATAGCATATGAAAAATTGAGATAATGGAGGGCTACTTATGAAACCCGGCAGACAGAACCTTATTCTCGAAATAATTTCGGAACAGACAATAGAAACTCAGCATCAGTTGCTTGAGGCATTGACTGAGAGAGGCGTCAAGAGTACACAGGCCACTCTGTCAAGGGACATAAAGGATATGCGCCTTGTAAAGGAATTGGGGGACGACGGGAGATACAGATATGTCCAGGCTGCAAAAACGGAGACCGAGGATTTTGACAGGAGACTAAAAAAAATCTTCAAAGAAAGCGTCATTTCTTATGATGTGGCGCAGAATTTGCTTGTCCTGAAGACATTGCCGGGACTTGCTCCGGCGGCCTGCTCCGCAATAGACGCTATGGATATAAACGGCCTTGTGGGGACTCTGGCAGGAGATGACACAGCCTTTCTTGCCATGCGGGACAATGAGCTGGCGAAAAATCTTTATCACGAAATAGAAATGTTGTTTTGACCGGAATTTCCGGTAGGGAGCGGAGATATGCTTAAAGAGCTACATATTGAAAATATCGCAGTTATTGAAAAAGCGGATATTGAGTTTAACTCCGGTCTTAACGTGCTCACCGGTGAGACCGGTGCCGGTAAATCTATTATAATAGATTCAATAGGCGCTGTTTTAGGTGAAAGAGTAAGCAGAGAGCTTGTTCGCCGAGGTGCGGACAAGGGACGTGTTACGGCTGTATTTGAGCTTGGAAAAACGGAAGAACAGTGGCTGAATGAAAATGATATTGAGCCTGAGGATGAGCTTATTTTACAGCGCCGCATAAATGCTGACGGAAAAAGCAGCTGCCGAGTCTGCGGTGAACCGGTATCAGCCTCTCAGCTTCGGGAGCTTGCATCATTATTGGTGGATATACACGGGCAGAACGATGGCAGACAGCTTATGGATGAACGCAGACATATAGAATATCTGGATGCCTTCGGTGATTTGAAAGATGATATTGACCTGTACAGAGCAGAATATTCTAAGTTTGTTTCTCTAAAAAAAGAAATGAACAGACTTAGTATGGATGAAATTGAGAAGGAACGTTTAAGTGACAGTCTTAAATATCAGATAGCTGAGCTGGAAAGGGCAGAGCTGAAAAAGGGCGAAAAGGAAGAGCTTACAGCAAGGCGAGATTTACTTCGTAATTCCGAGAAGCTTACTGAAGCCCTTGATTCTGCGTATGAAGTCCTGTACGGAGGGGATGAGAACGCACTTTCCATGGCCCAGAATGCCGGTTATTTTGCAACACGAGCGGCAGATGTGGCACCGGAATTGCAGGATGCCGCTGAAAAAATAAATAATGCGGCTTTTTCACTTGCTGATGCGGCGGAACTTTTAAGAGACTTCCGGGAGGGACTGGATTTTTCACCTCAGGAATATGATAATCTTGAAAGCAGGATTTCTCTCATAAACAGGCTTGAGAGAAAGTACGGCAAAGACGAAGACAGTTTGATTTCTTTTCTGGACGAGTGCAGAGGCCGACTTGATGAAATTGAATATGCAGACGAGCGGCTTGCAAAACTGCAAAAAGAGCTTTCAGCGCAGATTAATGCCTGCCGAAAGGCTGGACTTGCTTTAAGCGGCAAGCGTAAGGCTGCCGGAGCTGAGCTTGAGCAGCGAATTGAGAAGGAACTAAGGGAACTAAATATGCCCTCAGTGAGATTTAAGGTAAATTTCGAGCCTGTTCAGAATGAAAACGGCTTTGATTCTACCGGCACGGATGTAGTTTCTTTCCTGATGGCCGCAAATACGGGAGAAAATTTGGGCAAAATAAGCAAGATTGCTTCCGGCGGTGAACTAAGCCGAATAATGCTGGCAATGAAGAATGTTTTTGCGGAAAATGACACAGTTTCTACCATGATTTTTGATGAGATTGATACCGGAGTTTCCGGTATAGCTGCTCAGAGAGTGGGAGAAAAACTCTACACCGTTTCAGGCGGTAAACAGGTTTTATGTGTTACCCATTTGCCGCAGATAGCTGCTATGGCGGACAGCCACTACCTTATTAGTAAGGAAGAGCGCAGCGGAAGAACTTATACGGATGTTAAACGCCTCAGCCGTGAAGGAAGACAAAGAGAGCTTGCAAGACTTCACGGAGGAGATAATGTTACCACACTCACTATAATGAGTGCAGAAGAACAGCTTAAATCAGCGGATAAATTTAAAAAAATTGTGGCAGGAGATAGAGCATGAATTTGAGCCAAAAATCAGTGGAATTACACGGAAAAAATTATAACTGCGCCCAGTGCGTTTTAAAAGCCTGCAGGGAATTTTACCCTGAAATTTCTGAAGAAATACTTGCAAAAATTGCCTCAGGCTTTGGCGGAGGAGTCTGCTGCGGAGAAATTTGCGGAGCACTTACAGGCGGAGTTATGGCTGTTGGTCTGTCAGCAGAATTTGATGAGAGCAGCGCCGAGAGTATTTTATCTTCAAAAAACGAAATCAAAGAAATTATCAAAAACATGAATGAGACATTTAAAAATAATTTCGGTTCCTTACTATGCTCAGAGCTGAAAGACGGGAAACATAGCTGTAATGAGCTTATTTCTTACGCAACAGAGCTTACTGAGAAAACAATAAGAAATATAAAATGACAGGAGTAAATTAAATGAAAATCTACGAAGAGCTGGTTGAGCGCGGACTTATCGCTCAGGTGACAAATGAGGAAGAGATAAGAGAAATGATAAATAACGGCAAAGCCAAATTCTATATTGGCTTTGACTGCACTGCCGACAGTCTTACCGCTGGTCACTTTATGGCTCTTACTCTTATGAAACGTCTTCAGATGGCCGGAAACCAGCCCATAGCCCTTATCGGTGGAGGCACAACTATGATTGGTGACCCTTCCGGCAGAACCGATATGCGCAAGATGCTTACCAGAGAGGATATTGACCACAATGCCGAGTGTTTTAGGCGTCAGATGGAACGCTTTATTGAGTTCGGCCCTGGCAAAGCCCAGATGGTAAATAATGCAGACTGGCTTTTAAATCTTAACTACATTGATTTTCTCCGTGAAGTAGGAGCCTGCTTCTCTGTAAACAATATGCTGCGGGCAGAATGCTACAAGCAGCGTATGGAAAAGGGACTTAGCTTCTTTGAATTCAACTACATGATAATGCAGAGCTATGACTTCTACTACTTATTTAAAAACTATGGCTGCAACATGCAGTTTGGCGGTGATGACCAGTGGAGCAATATGCTCGGAGGTACTGAGCTTATCCGCAAAAAGCTGGGTAAGGATGCTCATGCTATGACTATTACTCTCCTTACTGACTCTCAGGGCCATAAGATGGGTAAGACAGCAGGTAATGCAGTATGGCTTGACCCCAATAAGACCAGCCCCTATGAGTTTTACCAGTACTGGCGTAATGTAGGGGATGCAGATGTTCTTAAATGCATTCGTATGCTCACATTCCTGCCTATGGAGCAAATTAGGGAAATGAGCACATGGGAGGGCAGTCAGCTAAATCGTGCCAAGGAAATTTTGGCTTACGAGCTTACCAGCCTTGTTCATGGTGAAGAAGAGGCAAAAAAGGCCGAAGCATCCGCAAAGGCACTTTTCTCAGGCGGATCAAATTCTACCAATATCCCTACTACCGTCATTTCTGAGGCGGACCTTGAAGACGGAAAGCTGGATATTATGTCTATTCTTGTTAAGTCCGGTCTTTGTGCTACCCGCTCCGATGCCAGAAGAAACATTCAGCAGGGCGGAGTAAGCGTAGAGGACGAAAAAATAAGTGATATAGGCCGCAGCTTTTCGGCAGACGAGCTTAGAGCAGGGATATTAGTTAAAAGAGGCAAAAAGAATTTTAACAAAGTCATTTTAAAATAACTTAGCTTATTTTTAAATTTTTATTTTACATTTTGTCTCAAATATAGTATATTACTCCTTGTGAAAAAATGAAACAGAGGTGCTTTTAATGAGCCGTATGGTTGGAACAATTTCCCGTGGAGTTCGCGCTCCTATTATTCGTGAGGGAGACAATCTGAGAGATATAGTAACTGATGCTATTCTTCAGGCCTCCGAAGAGGATAAATTTGAAATCAGAGACAGAGATATAGTTGCAATGACAGAGGCTATAGTTGCAAGAGCTCAGGGCAACTATGCAAGCATTGATGATATTGCAGCAGATGTAAGAGCTAAACTGGGCGGAGGCACCGTTGGTGTGGTTTTCCCGATACTGAGTCGTAACCGCTTTTCTGTTTGCCTTAAAGGTATTGCTAAGGGAGCAAAAAAAATAGTTTTAATGCTGTCTTATCCTTCCGATGAGGTTGGTAATCACCTTATCAGCGTAGACAAGATGGATGAAATGGGCGTTGACCCTTACAAAGATGTCCTTAATGAGGAGAAATACAGAGAGCTTTTTGGATATGAGAAGCATCGCTTTACAGGCGTTGACTATGTGGAGTATTACAAAGAGCTTATAGAGGGCAGCGGGGCAGAGGCTGAGATTGTTTTTGCAAATAATCCTAAGGAGATCTTAAAGTTTACAAAAAATATTATTTGCTGTGATATTCACACCAGAGAACGTACCAAACGTTTATTAAAAGCAAACGGAGGGAATGTTGTTCTGGGTCTTGATGACATTATGACCTCATCTGTAAACGGCAGCGGATATAACGAAAAGTACGGCCTGCTGGGTACAAATAAGGCAACTGAAAACTCCGTAAAACTATTTCCCAGAGACTGCCAGAGTCTTGTGGAAGATATACAGAAGCGTCTTTTTGAGGCTACCGGAAAACATGTAGAGGTTATGGTCTACGGTGACGGTGCATTTAAAGACCCTGTCGGCAAAATTTGGGAACTTGCTGACCCTGTTGTTTCCCCTGCCTACACTTCCGGACTTGAGGGAACTCCCAATGAGATAAAGTTAAAATATCTTGCTGACAACGATTTTGCAGAACTCTCCGGTGATGAGCTGAAAGATGCAATTAAACAGAGCATCAGAAAAAAGGATGGAGACCTTAAGGGTAACATGGTCTCACAGGGGACCACTCCCAGAAGACTTACAGACCTTATCGGCTCTCTCTGTGACTTAACTTCCGGCAGCGGAGATAAGGGTACACCCATCGTTTTTATTCAGGGTTACTTTGATAACTACACTAATGACTGAGTTTTGGGCTTGACTCAGGCATAAAACGGGGAATTTAAGGCTTTTAGGCAAGGTTAGGATTTATTATCTGAGGCTTTTAATAGAAATTTAACAAGATGTTCAAGCTTTTTTCAGTACTTTTAATGCTGACTGTGTTATTATATTATTAGCGGAAGGGCAGAAGCCCAACTGTGCTAAAACAAAAATAATAGGCTGTGCATATAAACGATGCCGTCGCAAATGCGGCGGATAAGCCTACGATTTATATGCCGTTGTAATCAGCCTCACAGCTTAAATTCCATATTACTTGGGCGCAGTTCAAAATGGCGAACTGCGCCCAAGACAATTTTAACGATAATTAGGAGCACTGATTTTGCCAGTGCTCTTAATTTTCTCTATTAGATAAAATTATATTATTTCCGTTTGCATGTCGAATTACTTTAAAGGGGAGAGCATAATATTAAGTA
>JAHHRS010000021.1 GCA_020025675.1 Oscillospiraceae bacterium | reverse complement strand
TTTTCCGCCGTTGCGGCGAAGTTACTGGGCACCTCAGATTTTCCAAGTCCTGAGCACGTTCCCGTTATGGAGGTGTAAAAAGATATGAAAGATGTTGTAATCAATATTAAAAGCCTGCAAAACTACGGCTTTGACGACGAGGACGGTATTGAATTTACCACCGACGGGTATTATTTTACCGATGGAGACATGGCCTGTATAAGCTATGCCGAAACCGCCGTCACCGGCATGGAAGGTACAAGAACCAGCCTTATGGTGGAAGGGGATCAGGTTGTATTAGACAGAGACGGGCTCATTCGGAGCCGAATGGTGTTTACGCCCGGTGAAAAAAACACTTTCCAGTACAGCACTCCGTACGGTACCGCAAATCTGGGCATAGACACAAGAGAAGTTAAACAGAACTTTGATGAAAACGGCGGTGAAATGGAGCTTGTTTACGTTGTAAACATGGACCACGCCATAGTAACAAGAAATAAATTTCACATAACAGTAAGGCAGATGGGAGAAAAGATAAATGGCTAATTTAATAGAAAAGGCTAAGGACCAGATAAATCAGTTACTTTTAAACGCATATGAAAAGGCCGCTGAGAGCGGCCTGCTCCCCGAAGGTGCAGAACTGAAGGGAACGGTTGAAATACCCAAAGATACACAGAACGGTGACTACGCTGCAAACCATGCCATGGCAGGCGCTAAGGCGCTTCACATGGCTCCGCGCAAAATTGCAGAAGTTCTGACCGAAAACATCAGTCTTGACGGCACATGGTTTTCCTCCGTTGAGGTTGCAGGGCCGGGATTTATAAACTTCCGTCTTTCCGAAAAATGGTATGCCGACGTTATGGCATCAGTTGACAGTGAGGGCATGGATTACGGCAGAGTGAATGTGGGTCAGGGACGCAAGCTTATGGTTGAGTTTGTCTCCGCCAACCCCACCGGCCCCATGCACATGGGCAACGCCAGAGGAGGCGTATTGGGTGACGCTCTTGCAAATGTACTTGATCGTGCCGGTTACAATGTGTGGCGTGAGTTTTACGTCAATGATGCCGGAAATCAGATAGAGAAATTTGCATCCTCCATTGATGCCAGATACCGGCAGTTAATTTTAGGCGAGGACAAGGTCCAGTTTCCTGAGGACGGCTACCACGGCGACGATATAAAGAACCTTGCAAAGCAGTTTTTTGACACCTACGGTGACGAATACATGGAAAAGAGTGTTGAAGAGCGCCACCAAGCCATGTCCCGTTTCGGTCTTGACAGAAACATTCCTAAAATGCAGTCCGACCTGCGCCGTTACGGCATAGAATACGATAAATGGTTTTTCGAGTCCACTCTCCACGAGAGCGGCTATGTAAAAGAAACCGTGGATCTTTTAACTGAGAAAGGCTTCACCTTTGAAAAGGACGGAGCGCTCTGGCTCAACACCTCCAAAATTCTCAGAGACAAGCTTCTGGCCTCCGGCAAAAAGGAAGAAGATATTGAAAAGCTGGAGCTGAAGGACGACGTTCTCCGCCGTGCCAACGGTTTCTACACCTACTTTGCAGCCGACATTGCCTACCACCGCAACAAACTGGAAAAGCGCGGCTTTGACAAGGTTATAAACGTCTGGGGTGCCGATCACCACGGTCATGTGGCAAGACTTAAAGGTGCTCTTGACGCTCTGGGTCTTAACGGTGAGGAGAGACTGGACATTGTGCTCATGCAGCTTGTAAAGCTCACCAGAAACGGTGAGGTTGTCCGTATGTCCAAGCGTACCGGTAAGGCAATATCCCTCACCGACCTGCTGGACGAAATTCCCGTGGACGCCGCCAGATACTTCTTTAACTCCCGTCCGGAAAGCCCTGTTGAGTTTGACCTTGAACTTGCTATCCGTCAGGACAGTGAAAATCCTGTGTACTACGTTCAGTACGCTCACGCCAGAATCTGCACCATGCTTGCAGCACTGGCACAAGAAGGACACAAGCTGCCCGCATTCTCCGATGTTGACCTTTCTCTCCTCTCAACCGATGTTGAGAAGGAGCTTATAAAGCAGCTTGCTGCTCTGCCTGAGGAAATCCGTCTTGCCGCAAGGGACTATGACCCCAGCCGCATAAACAAGTACGTAACCGAGCTTGCATCCCGTTTCCACAAGTTCTACACTGCCTGCCACATAAAGGGTGCGGAGGAAGGACTTCTGGAAGCACGGCTTATGCTCTGCGAGTGCGTGAGAAAGGTTCTGGAGCTTTCTCTCAACATTATCGGTGTTTCCGCCCCCGAAAAGATGTAATGTTATCAGTAAAAAAAGGACGTTTCAGTTGAAACGTCCTTTTTTATATTCATTTTAAGCCTTATAGGCCGTATTCCTCAGCCAGTGCCTTGAATGCAGGCATGGAGCGGCGAATCATGTCCGCAGACACGCAGTAGGCTATTCTTACATAGCCCTCAACTCCGAAGTCATCGCTGGGAACAAGAAGCAGCTCGTACTTCTTGGCTCTTTCCGCAAAAGCTTTTGCATCCTTTTCGGGGCTTTTCATAAACAGATAAAATGCGCCGTCCGGATATACACAATCAAAGCCCTGTTCTTTAAGGCCGTTATAAAGCAGTTCACGGTTTTCCTTATATACGGAAATGTCGGAAGTATTTCCTATGCACTTCTCTATCACTCTCTGCATTAAGCTGGGAGCATTAACGTAGCCGCAGGCTCTGGCGGCTCCGCTTATAGAAGCAAAAAGTGCGTCCCGCTCTTCCGCTTCAATTTCTGAGCTGAGAGCCAGATATCCTATACGCTCGCCGGGAAGAGAGAGGGACTTTGAGAAGGAATAGCACATGATTGTGTTGTGATAATAGTCGAAAACACACGGAACCGGCTCTCCGTCATATACAAGCTCTCTGTAGGGTTCATCAGACAGCAGGTATATGCTGTGATTGTACTTTTCCTCAGCCTGTTTCAAAATATCGCTTAATTTTTTAAGGGTATCCTCCCTGAGAACCACGCCGGAAGGGTTGTTTGGTGTATTTATTAAAACAACTTTGGTTCTCTCCGTTATTGCTTTTTCAAATTCTTCCATATCCGGCTGAAGTGCTTCATTCGGCTTTACACTGACAAGCCTTCCGCCCGCAGCCTCTGTAAATACCTGATATTCCGGGAAGAAAGGTGCAAAGGCAATAACCTCTTCATCGTGAAAAAGCATGGCTCTCAGAGAGATTACAAGTCCTGCGGCAGCCCCGCAGCAGACATATATGTAATCCGGGGATATTGGGACAGAGCTTTTTTTGTTAAGATCATCGGCAATAGCCTTCCTGAGTTCCGGAAGTCCCACTGCCGGGGTATAACCATGGAGGATGCAGCTGTCAGTGTTCAAAAGTTCCTTAATGCAGTTATTCACACAGGGGGGCGCGGGAACGCTTGGGTTTCCGATGCTGAAATCAAAAACCTTATCAGCGCCTATTTGTGCTTTACGGGCAGTACCATAAGCCGCAAGCTCTCTTATACAGCTTTTATTGCGGCCCCATGCAAGGTTTTTTTCCGGGAACATGTCATTACATCTCCTTATTCAGATTTTATTCTCTCCCAGCATTTTCAGACTTTTTACCAAAGTCCTCCAGCATTTTGTCCTTGAGTTCCATAAGTTTCGGAGAGAGGTCCACATAATATTCATGGGGAAAGTCAAATCGCTTAACCTCCGGCCAGAGAGTGCTGACCTGATAGGCGCAGTTACGCTTTATATCTTCCAGAGTGGGCAGATCATAAACCAGCTCGCCGTTTTTGAATATGGGTTTTAACAGCTCAACCGCCTTAAAGTTTTCCATAAGCTTGCTCTTCCATCGGGCATCGGGGTCGCAGATTTCCAGGGGCTGAGTATCATCAACATTCTCGTCTCTGAGGCAGATGTAATCCGCCTCAGCCATACCGGTGTCTCTGTTATAAAAGCGGTATACTTTTTTAAACCCTGGATTTGTTATTTTTCCCACGTTTTCACTGACTTTAATCTTGGGAATTATATTGCCCTCTTCATCCTCAATAGCGCAAAGCTTGTAAACGCCGCCGAAAACAGGAGAGCTTTTTGAGGTGATAAGCCGCTCACCGACACCCAGAGAGTCTATCTCTGCGCCTTGACGCAGAAGCTCTGTTATCAGTCTCTCATCAAGGGAGTTTGAAACGGTAATGGTACACTCTGTCCATCCGGCTTCATCCAGCATTTGTCTCACCTTGCCTGTAAGATATGCCATATCACCTGAGTCTATGCGAATACCGCATTTTTTTATACCCATAGGCTTTAGTACATCGTTAAAGGCTCTTATTGCGTTTGGAACACCTGATTTAAGAACGTTGTATGTGTCTACCAGCAGCACAGCGTTGGTGGGATATGTCTTGCAGTAGCTCACAAAGGCTTCATACTCTGTGGGGAACATCTGAACCCATGAATGAGCCATGGTGCCGATAGCCTTTACACCGTATACCTGATCTGAAACGGTGCAGGCAGTGCCGCAGCAGCCGCCGATATATGCCGCTCTTGCGCCTGTAACCGCCCCCGCAATACCCTGTGCTCGGCGGGAGCCGAACTCCATAACCGCTCTGCCCTCAGCCGCTCTGCAGATACGATTTGCCTTCGTAGCCACAAGACTCTGGTGGTTTAACTCCAGAAGCAGATAAGTCTCTAACAGCTGAGCCTGAATTGCCGGAGCACGAACAGTAACAATAGGCTCATGGGGGAATATGGGTGTACCTTCAGGTACGGCCCAGATGTCGCCTGTAAATTTAAAGTCACTCAGGTATCGGAGAAAACCTTCGTCGAACATGTCCCGGCTTCTAAGGTACTCAATATCTTCATCATCAAAATGGAGCTTCTGCACATAGTCCACTATCTGCTCCAGTCCGGCAGCTATGGCATAACCGCCCTCATCCGGTACTGTCCGATAAAAAATATCAAAATATGTTATTCTGTCTTTTAGTCCGGCTACATAGTATCCGTTTCCCATAGTAAGCTCATAATAGTCACAGAGCATGGTTAAATTTATTCCGTTGGCGCTTTTCATGTTTTGCCTCCTACATTGTTTCATCGGTTTGCAATTTAATATATTATATATTCTGTACTGTAATAAGGCAAGGAATTTGCTCAATTTTTTTGCTGCATATCTGTAATTAGGCTAATTGCTTATAGGATGTTGACAATAATTTTAGGTTGGTATATCATGTCATTTATAGTCAGATTGCTTTAAAAGATGGATATGGGGGCTTTAAATATTATGAAAAAAGAAATATTTGTCTCCGGCAGGACAGAACTTGCCGGTAACCATACAGACCATCAGAACGGTAGAATTCTGGCCGCTGCCATTGATTTGGGTATCTCCGCCCGCTGTGAAACCAACGGCACCGAGATGATTTATATAGATTCTGAAGGCTTTGAGCCTATCAAGCTCAGAACAACTCAGTTGGCAGTAAACACGAGAGAGTTTGGAAAAGCCGTGGCACTGGTTAGGGGTGTCATAGCCGGTTTTACCGAGTTGGGTCTTAAAACAGGCGGTTTTAATGCCAAAATTAAAAGCAGTATTCCTATCGGTGCAGGGCTTTCTTCATCCGCCGCTTTCTCAGTGCTCATAGGTAAAATTCTAAGTGAGCTTTTTAATGACGGGCAGGTACCGCCTATTGTTATTGCCCGTCTGGCACAGGGAGCTGAAAATCGTTACTTCGGCAAGCCCTGCGGGCTGATGGGCATGGTCTGCGCTTTAGGTCACACGGTTTATGCAGATTTTAAAACAAGCGAGATTGAACGCATAGAGGTGGA
This sequence comes from Oscillospiraceae bacterium, assembly GCA_020025675.1. Lineage (GTDB taxonomy): Bacteria > Bacillota > Clostridia > Oscillospirales > Oscillospiraceae > Limivicinus. The sequence continues at coordinate 24,613 of JAHHRS010000021.1, read as the reverse complement.
TTTTGAGTCCATGGGACTTACTCTTTGCCTTACAGATACCGGAGGCAGCCATGCAGGGCTTGATACCTCATATGCCCGAATTCCCGCCGACATGGTGTATATAGCCAATTTGTTTGACAAGGGTGTTCTGGGTGATGTGGACCCGGAAGAGTTTTATAAAAAGGGTTGGGACCCTTCAAACCGTCCCGTTCGCCGGGCAATGCACTTTTTTGCCGAAAATGAGAGAGTTCCCCTTATGCGTGATGCTCTTAAAGCCGGTGACGGCAAAGAGTATATGCGCCTTATGAATGAATCCGGCCGTTCATCGGAGAATTTGCTCAACAACATTGTCACCTCTGCCACGAGTGACCTGAAGTTAAGTCAGGGGCTGGATCTCAGCGCTTCTCTGCTTGAAGGCAAGGGTGCATGGAGAGTTCACGGCGGAGGCTTTGCCGGCTGTGTTCAGGCACTTATGCCGACGGAATATTTTCCGCATTACAAGGAAGAAATGGAAAGGGTCTTTGGTCCCGGTTCATGCCGTGAGATAAAACTGGTTTAAATTTCTTATGTGAAGATTTCCACAAAAAAGTTCAAAATAAAGCAAACTAATGCGTAATACCCCCTGATGTAAGGCGTTATAATTACATCAGAGGGTATTTTATATTAAATAAAGTTATATAAAAATTTCAGTTTTAACCGTCCTCAAATCTTTTGTATAAATTAAAACCGCAAACAATACCCCCTTGAGTTTAACAACTGTGCAAGGGGGTATTGCTATATACTTATGACCGCTGCGTAATTGCAAATATGTGGCAAAAATTAAAACTATTTATTAAGTTTGGCTTCCGTTTATTGACAGTCAGGCAGACAGGTGATAACATCGCAAAAACGGTAATCTAAAGTCGGTGCTGTTGATCTTATGGTCCGTCTGAACCGACGCATATTACTGCAACGCAAGAAAGGAAAACCCATATGAAAAAATTATTTGCATTAATTATGGCGGTTATTACGGTGCTGAGTTTTGCCGCATGCGGAACCGACAGTCAGGATAGTGAAAAAGCAGAGCTTTCTTCCTCCCCTGCTCCCGAAAACGCTGAAACTGCCCCCTCCGCCTCTCCGGACACAGCGGAATACACCGCTGCTCCCATACCCGAAAGCGCAGAGACTCCTTCCGCCACATCTGAGACCGTCACATATTATCACGGAGACGAAAATGCCGAGAAGCTAATAGCCGAAAATGGAGAAGTTCCCGAAATAAGTGCTCAGGCACTTCTGGACCTGCTGTACAGCAAGGGCGTTCTCTCCGAGCCTGTGGTTGCAAACAGCTTTAACTCAGATAACGGAGTTTTAAATCTGGATGTCAGCGGCAACTTCTCAGCTCTTTTAAGTTCCATGGGTACCGCCGGCGAAACCATAATTATGGGCAGCATTGTAAACACCTTCCTTGATGCCTTCAATGGCAACGGTATGTTTATAACAGTTGACGGTGAAACCCTGGTCTCCGGACATAACATCTACGATTACGAGCTGGAATTTTTCAGCAATTAACTCTCCCCAAATCACACTTAAAAATTTACTGCCGCACGAAATATCCCCCGATGCAGAGCATCGGGGGATATTCTTTATTTTTCCACGTCAATAGAGGGCACAAATACAGCTTTTTCATCATAAAGCCGTATAAACTCCTCAAGGCAGAGATTATTTTCCATTATGTACTTTGCGGCTTCCTCACCCACATAGCGGAAATGTGCGTTAGAGCACGGAACGCCGTAATACTCTTCCTTATCCTTGGGGTATCGAAGGATAAATCCGTAATCCTTGCAGTGCTCAACCATCCATTTATAAGCGTCAGTCTCTTCTATCCCTTCCTGATGAAAGTTACCGTAGTTAATATTATTGCTTGCATCTGTTGTCAGGTCAAAAGAAAGGCCGGTCTGGTGGTCGTTCAATCCGGGAGCAAGAAAAGTCTGGGATACAGTTGCAGCATCATTTCCTTCTGCTATCCGTTTGTGGTAATTCACGCTTATATGTTCATAATTTCGGTAGCTAACGGCAGAGTACACCTCATACCCCGCATCTCTCGCAGCGTTCAAAAAGCCTGATAACTTCTCTGCTATGCGAGCGTCTATGCCCTGTCCTTCAACTGCGCCGTAGGGTGGCTCATATTCGGAAATACTGTTATATGAGTTTGTTACGGCAAATTCCCAGCTGTTTATGTCTATATCCGGTAACGGCGGCAAAGCGGGTTCAGGTGAAGGGCTGGGTTCCGGACTGTTTTCCGGTTTTTCTGTCTCCGCCTGTAATTCAGCTGATGTGTCAGCCGGTTCCGGCAGTTCTTTTTTATCGGAGCAGGCAGTAAGAGAAAAGAAAGCTGAAACAGACACAAGAAGGGCAATTAATTTTAAAAAAGCATTCTTTTTCATTTTCTCCATTATGCTCCCTGACTTTCATCTACATACAAAGCATAGAATTCTTCATAGCAGAGATTATTTTCCATTATGTACTTTGCGGCTTCCTCGCCCACATAGCGGAAGTGCCACGGTTCATAAATTATCTGGGTTATATCTTCCTTATCCTTAGGATAGCGCAGAATGAATCCATAGTCCTGACAGTGAGCATACATCCACTTATAAAGCTCGGTATTCTCCAGAGAAGAGTCCTTACGCTCATAGTAACGGTCGGTAATGTCACAGGCAAGACCTGTCTGATGCTCGCTGGTACCGGGAACTGCCACTATCTTTTTAGCCACATCCGGAGTCATTCCTTCATTGAGCTTACGGTTAAAGTTTGCACTCTGTTCATCGTAGCTTCTGTACCCGGAAGAGAGATAGACATTTAATCCCTCGTTGCCTGCGGCAGTAACAAACTCTGTCATAGCATCAAAAATGCGCTCATCAAAACGGAGTCCGTCTCCCCACTGGTTAGACATTATGTTTTCCGGCATACCGGCAGTTTTATACTTAGCAAGAGGCGGCTCATATTCCTCTATACTGTGGTCAGGGTTTGCGAGAAGGTACTCCCATGAGTTAATATCTATATCCGGGGGCTTGGGCAGTCCGAGAGCGGCGGCTCTTCCCTCAGGAGAATTTGGGTCAACAGTTGGCGTAGGCGAGGGTTCTGCTGCTGTTTCAGGCTCTTCTGCGGGAGCGGGTGACTCCTCTCCGCTGCTATCTGCCACTTCTTCTGAAGGGGCTGAATTATCCTTATTGATAAACTCCTCCACTTTATATGAAAACGGACCATCCGACACATGAGCATATTGGTAAATGCCGAAAAGCAAAAGCACTATAACTGCCATTACAATTCGGACAACGCTGTTTCGCTGCATAGCATATTCCTCCTGTCTTAAACACTGTAATAATAACATTTTGCGGAGAAAGGGTCAACTTAAAATTACGCTGTTTGACCCGTTTCAATCTATAAGCCCTGATTTTCCTGATAACATTTCAAAATTTGCAACCCTTCCGAGACAGAATTTGTTTTTTATACCATATCCCATGTATAAAATAAAATTTAGAATTTTGGCAATGCAGAAACAGGGGAAAGTCCGGTAAAAGCCGTAAAACCTCGTTTCCGCCGCTCCGATTCATAAATATTTTCTGAGAGCTTAATACATTTGAGCGGTATACTTTCATTGGAGTCACTCTTTTAATTTCGTATTTTAAAAATATAAATACAGCGGAAAAACGCTGTTTTTCTTATGAAATATAGTAAAAAACATTAAAAAGGCAGGGCCGCAAAAGCGGTCCTGCCGGAATTATTTTATATTGCTTTTTCTGGCGAAATTACTCGTAAAGAGATTTCAGCTTCATCAGGTGCTCGTAGCGACGCTTTGCATTCTCCTCGGACTGCTCGAACAGAGCGTCTGCTCTATCCGGGAACTCACGGGTAAGTCTGCTGTAACGTGCCTCGTTCATAAGGAATTCCTGATAGCCGCCTGCAGGCTCCTTGCTATCGAGAGTGAAGGGCTTCTCTGCATTGTCGGGGTTGAAACGGAAGAGGTTCCAGTATCCGCACTTTACAGCCTTCTCCATCTCCTTCTGGCAGTTAGCCATACCGCCGCGGATGCTGTGCATCTCGCAGGGAGCGTAGGCGATGATAAGTGAGGGTCCCTTGTGGGCTTCTGCCTCAGCAATAGCCTTCAGGGTCTGAACACTGTTGGAACCCATTGCAACCTGAGCAACATAAACGTAGCCGTAGGTCATAGCCATTTCAGCAAGGTTCTTGGACTTCATTTCCTTACCGGCAGCTGCAAACTGAGCAACCTGTCCGATGTTGGAAGCCTTGGAAGCCTGTCCGCCGGTGTTGGAGTAAACCTCGGTGTTAAATACGAAGATGTTAACGTCCTCACCGGAAGCAAGAACATGGTCAACACCGCCGTAGCCTATATCGAATGCCCAACCGTCGCCGCCGAATATCCAGACGGACTTCTTGTTGAGGTAATCCTTCTTCTTGAGAAGCTCTGTAACCGCCTCGCAGCAGGGGCCTTCGGCCTCCATGAGAGCAATCAGGCGCTTAGTGGGCTCCTGGTTGGCATTGCCGTCGTCATAGGTTGCAAGGTAATCCTTTGCTGCCTGCTGAAGGTCTTCGTTGCCGGCATTCTCAGCCAGGAACTCAACGTACTGTCTCAGATCGTCACGAATCTTCTTCTGACCGAGATACATGCCAAGTCCGTGCTCAGCGTTATCCTCAAAGAGGGAGTTTGCCCATGCAGGGCCCTTGCCTTCTTTGTTAACGGTGTAGGGAGAAGAAGCAGCGGGGCCGCCCCAAATGGAGGAGCATCCGGTAGCGTTGGAAATAAGCATATGGTCGCCGTAGAGCTGAGTTACTATACGGGCGTAGCTGGTTTCTGCGCATCCTGCGCAGGAGCCGGAGAACTCAAGGTAAGGCTGAGCAAACTGGCTGAACTTGACTTCGGTGAGAGCCAGCATGTCGGGCTTCTCCTCAACATTTTCTACCATGTAGTCAAAGACCTTCTGCTCTTCTATCTGGCTCTCCATGGGAACCATCTGGATAGCGCCTACGGGGCACTTGCCTACGCAGACTCCGCAACCCATGCAGTCGAGAGGAGATACAGCCATGGTAAACTTGTAAACGCCCTTGCCCTTACCGGCCTTGATGGGAACGATCTGTGCGTTTTCAGGTGCGGCTGCTGCCTCTTCATCGCTCAGAGCGAAAGGACGAATGGTAGCATGAGGACATACGAAGGCACACTGGTTGCACTGGATGCACTTCTCGCCGTCCCACTCAGGAACGGAAACAGCTATGCCGCGCTTCTCGTATGCGGAGGCGCCCAGCTCAAAGGTACCGTCTGCGTGATCAACAAATGTGGAAACAGGCAGAGAATCGCCGTCCATCTTGTCCACGGGAGTGAGAATGTTCTGTACCATCTTAACGGTCTTCTCGGGACCGGAGAGATTTTCCTCTTCCTTGGTGTCAACAGCGTCTGCCCAGTATGCGGGAACCTCTACCTTCTGGAAGGCAGTAGCACCGGCATCAATGGCGGCATAGTTCATGTCAACAATATCCTGACCCTTCTTCAGGTAGGAGTGGAGAGCTGCATCCTTCATATACTTAATTGCATCTTCCTGAGGCATAACCTTAGCCAGAGTGAAGAATGCGGACTGGAGGATGGTGTTGGTGCGCTTGCCCATACCGATCTGCTGTGCAAGGTCGATGGCGTTAATCATATAGAGCTGGATGTTGTTCTTGGCAATGTAGCGCTTGGAAGCGGCATCAAGATGATGCTCAAGCTCTGCGAAATCCCACTGGCAGTTCACAAGGAAAGCGCCGCCGGGCTTAACGTCACGTACGATGGGGAAGCCCTTGGTTATATAGGAAGGAACATGGCAGGCAACGAAGTCAGCCTTGTTAATATAATACGGGCTCTTTATGGGGTTATCGCCGAAGCGCAGATGGCTTATGGTTACACCGCCGGTTTTCTTGGAGTCATACTGGAAGTATGCCTGAACAAACTTATCGGTGTGGTCGCCAATAATTTTAATGGAGTTTTTGTTTGCGCCAACAGTACCGTCACCGCCAAGACCCCAGAACTTGCACTCAATGGTGCCGGGAGCTGCAGTGCTTGGTGCAGGCTCTTCAGTAAGAGACAGGTGAGTAACATCATCGATAATGCCGATGGTAAACTGGTGCTTGGGCTCAGCCTTCTTAAGTTCGTTGTAAACAGCGAAGAGAGAGGCGGGAGGAGTGTCCTTGGAGCCTAAGCCGTAGCGGCCGCCTATAACGGAAATATCGGTCTTGCCTGCGTTTGCAAGAGCGGTAACAACATCCATATAAAGGGGTTCGCCCTGTGCGCCGGGCTCTTTGGTGCGGTCAAGAACTGCCAGCTTCTTGCAGCTTGCGGGAATAGCAGCAATGAGCTTATCGGGGCAGAAGGGACGGAACAGGCGAACCTTGATAAGGCCGACCTTCTCGCCCTGAGCGGTCAGATAGTCTATAACTTCCTCTGCAACGTCGCATACGGAACCCATAGCTACAATAACACGGTCGGCATCGGGAGCACCGTAGTAGTTAAAGAGCTGGTAATCGGTACCCAGTTTTTCGTTAATCTTGCCCATGTACTCCTCAACAATTTCGGGAACTGCCTGGTAGTACTTGTTGGAAGCTTCACGGTTCTGGAAGAATATATCACCGTTTTCGTGAGAACCACGCATGGTGGGGTGCTCGGAAGAGAGAGCACGGGCACGGAAAGCCTCAACGGCGTCCATATCTACCATGTCCTTCAGATCCTCATAATCCCAGACCTGAATCTTCTGCAGCTCGTGAGAGGTGCGGAAGCCGTCAAAGAAGTTGAGGAAGGGAACACGGCCCTTAATTGCGGCAAGGTGAGCAACAGGAGCCAGATCCATAACTTCCTGAACATTGCTCTCGGCCAGCATTGCAAAGCCGGTCTGACGGCATGCCATAACGTCAGAATGGTCACCGAAGATGTTCAGAGCATGGCTTGCAAGGGAACGTGCGCTTACATGGAAAACTGCGGGCAGAAGTTCTCCCGCTATCTTGTACATATTGGGGATCATAAGAAGAAGTCCCTGAGATGCGGTGTAGGTAGTGGTCAGAGCGCCTGCGTTAAGTGCGCCGTGTACGGCACCGGCAGCGCCGGACTCTGCCTGCATCTCCTGAACCTTAACAGTGGAACCAAAAATGTTCTTTCTTCCCTGTGCTGCCCACTGGTCAACAAAGTCTGCCATAGGGCTGGAGGGAGTGATGGGGTAAATAGCTGCAACTTCAGTAAATGCGTAGGATACGTGGGCGGCGGCGGTGTTACCGTCCATAGTCTTGAAGTGTCTCATGTCTATAATCATCTCCATATAAAATTTTGCTGTGTCCTTTTGTGTATGCAAATAGGCACTCAGAACATCTGCTCTGGGCGCATGACATATTAGAACAGAATAATTTTAACATTAAATTGTCAAAATGTAAACAGTTAAGACGTACAAAAACACATGCCAAAAGCCTCATTTCAGCATAAAAATTGTGATTTTTAGACAGAAAGTTCCGTTTGTAGTAAAATAATTCAAGTTTCACTTGTGCTTTTATCTTATGTGTATTATAATTGTACAATCGGTTTTGCGCCTTCGGCGTGAAAACTTAAATTTATAAATCAGCAAGAGGAAGGAGCTCGTCATATGGTGAATATAATTAACGACAACGGCAGCATAAGCATCACCAACGAGGTTTTCTCGAACCTCGCAGGAGATGCCGCAACAAGCTGCTTCGGCGTAAAAGGGATGGCAGGTCGCAGCCGTGAGGGAGGTCCCTTACAGCTTTTACGCAGAGAATCCATGTCTAAGGGCGTGGAGGTCAATTACAATGATGACGGCAGTGTTTCGCTTGAGCTTCATATAGGAGTTGACCACGGTGTAAACATCAGCGCCGTATCCAGAAGTATTATGAAAGAAGTCAGCTACAAGCTGGAGAAAACTACCGGTGTGGCTGTAAAGAATGTTGACGTTTATATAGATACGATAATGGGATAAGCCTTAGGCTGCCCCCGGAGGTGCTTTAATTGAGAGATTACATTGACGCCGCGGCGTTTAAGGACATGATCCTTTGTGCAGACGCGGCACTTCACGCAAATATCCAAATGATAAATGAGCTGAATGTTTTTCCCGTACCTGACGGTGATACAGGTACGAACATGGGGCTCACCCTTTCCAATGCTGCAACCGAGCTTCGCAAGAGAAGCTTTGACTCCATTGAGGATGCGTCCGGCTGTGTTTCTGCCGCCCTTCTCAGAGGAGCCAGAGGAAACTCCGGTGTTATCCTCTCCCTGCTTTTCAGAGGCATCGCAAAGAGACTTAAAGGCATGGAGACTGCCGGCGCTGTGGAATTTTCCGGTGCTATGGCTGACGGTGTTGATGCTGCATATAAGGCCGTTATGAAACCGGCGGAAGGCACCATACTCACCGTTTCACGTCTGGCATCAGAGGCTGCTGTTGAGGCAGCCGGTGCAGGCGCTTCCATGGAGAACACTTTGGCCTGTGCCATAGAGGCCGGTGAGGAAGCTCTTGAAGACACCGTTAATTTAAACCCTGTGCTCAAAAAAGCGGGCGTTGTGGATGCCGGCGGCAAAGGTTATATTATAATTCTCAAAGCCATGCTTGCCTCCTTTAAGGGAGAGATGGAAACTCCCGCTGAGGCTCCCGATGTTAAAATTTCTGAGCCTGCCTCCTCCGGAGCGGATTTTGCGGAATATAACACCGATGACATCCGCTTCTCCTACTGCACTGAATTTATAGTGGAGCGTGAGAACACAAAGGATCCCGCATTACTCCGTGCTTTCCTTGAGGATCTGGGAGACTGCGTTGTGGTTGTGGACGATGATGAAATAATAAAAGTCCATGTTCATACCAATGACCCCGGCAAAGCACTTTCAGAGGCTGTGACCTACGGCCATTTTGTCACGGTCAAGATTGAAAATATGAAGCTTCAGCATTCCGCCATTACCAATGCAGGCAGTTCTGAAGCAGCTCAGGGCATAAAAGAGCCTGAGGTTGAGGAAGAAACTATTGCCGAGCCTGAAAAGGAATTCGGTGTAGTAACCGTTTGTGCCGGAAGCGGCATGGAGAACCTCTTTTTGGAGTTAGGTGCTGACAGAGTCGTCACCGGCGGTCAGACAATGAACCCTTCCACTGACGATATTTTAAAGGAAATTAACAAGACCCCTGCCTCTACCGTTTTAGTTTTCCCCAATAATAAGAATATAATTATGGCCGCTGAGCAGTGTGTGCCACTTACCGATAAAAAAGTTATTGTTATGCCCACAAAGACAGTTCCCCAGGGTGTTTCCGCTCTCCTTAACTTCAACCCCGACGACGGGGAGGAAGTCATGATGGAGACTATGAAGGAAGCTATAGATAATGTGCATACCGCTATGGTCACTTATGCCGCAAGAGATTCTGACTTTGACGGTCACGTTATCCACGCAGGGGAGTTTCTGGCTCTGCTGGACGGTGCTCTGCTCGGCAGTTACACCAATATTAAGACGCTTTTTAAAGAACTTAGCTGGGCTTTTGATAATTTTTCACCTGAGTTTATCACCGTTTATTACGGCGAAAACGTCACCGAGAGTGAAGCAAACGATAACGCAGCCACTATAACCGGCTGCTTCCCAGAGGCAGAAGTCAGCGTAGTGTGCGGTAATCAGCCTGTTTACTACTACATGATTTCAGTTGAATAAAATACGGCTCTTTTTCTGCGGCAGGTATTGCCTGAGTTTTCAGCCTTGCCTTAGAGACGCAGAACCGTCGCCAAAAAGGCAGCACTGAGAAAAAATATCAGTGCTGCCTTTTTAATTTATTCAATCATCAAAAATTGAATCGGAGTTTTTCGTTATTATTTTTTTCGGGTCTGCCTCTTCCGCAACCCAGTCCTTTCCGTTTTTGTGATAAATTATTGTGGCAATGCAGCTGTCCTTATCAACTCTGAAGCCGCTGTTTCTGATAAAGTTATTTTCGTCCTCAAAGCCGTTAATATATACATAATACAAGGCCTTGTCATACACCGAAACAATATAATATTCCGTATCTTTTTTCAGCTTTATGCCCATATACTCGCTGTCTTGGGTATAATTGCGCATTTTAATATTTATACAGTGCTGAGCATAATCTCCGGTTTCCCACAGGCTCTCGTTAAAGCCCTCTCTATATTTCTCTCTCGGCACATCCTCAAGCCAGTATTCATTATAATCATAGTATTTATCTTTATCAATGTAGAAATAATACTTATCATAATAGTTAGGCGTTTCCATTCCCCAGCTGACGCACTGGCCCGTAGGCTTCCAGTCCTCTTCTCCCTCCTTATCAAGGGTGAGCTGCAGAACCTCCTCGTAAGCCTGGGCGTGCTCCTTATCCATACCGCAGGCCGACAAGGAAAAAATCCCCGTCAAAGCCGCCACCGCCGCAAGAATGGCAGCCTTTATCCGTTTTGCTCTTTTAATATTTATCACCTTGCCTTCGCACTCTTTTTTGTCTGTTTTTAAAAAAATATATCACAGTTTAAATACCAAGTCCATATAAGATTACACACATCAGGATTTTTTGTATTTTAATTGAAGCATTTAGCCTTAAAAAGGAGTGCGCCGAATTTCGGCACACTCCATTCATTTTATGTAAGCAATATAGTCAGCTTTTCACTTACTGTCTTTCTGATATTCCAGAATATCACCGGGCTGACAATCCAAGGCTTCACAGATAGCATTGAGCGTTGAAAACCGAATGGCACTGACGTGTCCGTTTTTAAGTTTGGACAGATTAACATTAGCAACTCCAACTTTTTCCGAAAGCTCATTCAGAGAGATTTTTCGGTCAGCCATTACACGATCAAGTCTTAAAACAATAGCCATGTTACCGCTCCTTATAAAGTCTCATCCGAGAGCTGCTGTAAGGAAGTGCCGTATTCGAAAATATATGACATGAGGAGAATTCCGAAGAACACTACAATAAAGCCAACTTCAAAATCCGCATTTATCTGTACATTCTGAATTCCCGCCACATTTGCCAGCTCTGTCAAATGCCACCGTTCAGCCGCTACACCTGTACCAACCAAATTCACAATATTTCGTACTATGCCCGTAATCATCACAACCCAAGCCAGTTTCTTAAAGCTTTTCACAACTTCAGAATGGAACGGGTTGCCCTGCTTCATAGGTTTAAGAATATCACGAATATATTTAAGGCAGAACCAAAGGGCAAGGGCTGCTGTACCGCTCAGTGCAAAGGCAATCCAGCCCAGAGGCAGGACATCACCAAATTCGGGAGCTTCCTCAGGTGTAATTTCCACAGACGCAGGTCCCATAGTAAAGCTGTAATTTACGGTGCCGTTTATGGCATCCGGATTTGTACGGTTTACAACCGTAAGCACAGCCATTATTATGCAGCTTGCAATCAGGCCCACAACGATAATAACCTGCAAAATCTTCAAAAATACATCCAGTTTTTGTGCCGTCGCAATCATTTTTTTGTTTTCCATATTAAGCCTCCAGAAACAAAAGATTAAATATTTAATGTTTAACGTAAAATTAATATAGCACAACAATTTATGATTGTCAACAGTTTTTTAACGTTTATCGTCAATATTATTTCAACTGTCGTTAATTAGTTTAGTTTCTTCGGTAAAGTTTAAAGAGCTGCCAAAATATAAAAAAGACACAGTCACTATTCAGTGACTGTGTCGATTTAGTACTATTTTTTGCAACGGGGCAATAAAGCTTCTTACTGCTCGTCAACATTGAGCACAATGCTTGCTCCGCAGCCGGGGCAAACCATTTTGCCTTCTTCAAAGACTTCCTCGTTAACTACGATTGCGCCTCCGCAGTTAGGGCAATGAAGCTCATACTCTGCATAATCTTCGCAGCCGCAGCAGCTTCCGCATTCTCCGCCGCAGCCCTCTTCATCGCAATCGTCCTCATCGTCATAATCGTCGAAATCTTCGGGACGGTCAAGATCACAAGTGATCTCCTCAAGATAGCTCAGTTCCTCAGCTATCTCGTCAAGGGCATCAGCGTAGTCATTATCGCTTTCCTGAAGGTCTTCAATTTCGTGGGCCATCTGGCTTAAAAGCTCAGTAAGGGCGCCCCAAAGCTTGCCGTCTCTGGACTCAGGCTCTACGCCAAGTCCTTCGACCAGTCCCTTTAGATAAGCGGCTTTTTCAACAACTGTCATATGAAAACCTCCCATACTCCGTAGTACTGTTTTTAAATTAGGCTCTGGAGAGATACTCGCCGGTGCGGGTGTCTATTTTGATAACTTCGCCGGGCTCAATGAAGAGAGGAACCTTAATCTCAGCACCGGTCTCAACGGTAGCGGGCTTGGTAGCATTGGTGGCAGTGTTGCCTGCAAAGCCGGGATCGGTCTCAGTTACCTCAAGCTCTACAAAGAAAGGAGGCTCCACGTTGAAAACCTGTCCCTTATAGGAATAAATAGTGCACTCCATGTTCTCTTTGACAAACTTAAAGTTGTCGGAAAGAACGCTCTCATCCACGGGCTCCAGCTCGTAGGTTTCAGGATTCATGAAGTAATAAAGGTTGCCGTCATTGTAGCTGTATTCCATGCTCATGCGGTCAACGGTAGCATTCTCAAATTTAGCGGTGGGGTTAAAAGAAGTTTCGGTGACGGCGCCGGTGATGACATTTTTCATCTTGGTACGCACAAAAGCTGCACCTTTACCGGGCTTAACATGCTGAAATTCCACGACCTGCATAACCTGGCCGTCCATCTCAAAAGTAACGCCGTTTCTGAATTCTCCTGCTGTAATCATAAAAGGGACCTCCCAAAATCTTTATTTACTGAATAACAAGTACCTTAGCTCTAACATTTTACAGTATATAGCGCTATTTTGCAAGCACATTTTCTCATATTTCCAACAGAATTACATTTTTATGGGCACGTTCCGTTAACTAATTAAATCAATTATCTTCATATTCCCGTCTCTTCTGAGGTAGGTCTGGGAAAGCTGACTATGAATTTTGAGCCCTGAGGTTTATTGGCGCCCACAGCTATGCTTCCGCCGTGAGCCTGCACCGCATCGTGCACTATGCTAAGGCCCAAGCCGCTTCCTCCTGCCTCTCTGGAACGGGCTTTATCTACCCGATAAAATCTGGCAAAAATATTCAGCCTGTCTTCTTCCGGTATGCCTATACCTGTATCCGCAACAGTGAGTTTAATTAGCTTTTCATTGCATTTAAGTGTCAAAAATACTGTTCCGCCGGGGACGTTATATTTGATTGCATTTTCAACAAGATTAAATATTATATGGAAAACATCGTCCAAATTGGCCATTATAACGCAGCCCTCTGCCAGATTGCACTTTATCCTTACTTCCCGCTCTCCTGCAAGCGGCTTTAACAGGGCCATAACATCCAGTGTAGCCTGCTTCATGTCAACAGGCTCGGGAACAATCTGCACATCATCGTCAAGTCTGGATAAATCCAGAAGTTTTTCCGTGGTACGCTGAAGGCGCTGTGCCTCGTTGCCTATATCGGTAACAAACTCCCTCATAGTCTCCGTATCTACATTCTCATTTTGCACTATGCTGTCGGAAAGAAGCCTTATAGACGCAAGGGGCGTCTTTAATTCGTGGGATGCGTCGGATACGAACTGCCGCCGCTGTTTTTCCGTAGTCTCAAGACGTTCTGTCAGATGATTGAACTCTTTTCCAAGCTCGCTTATCTCGTCCTGACCCTTTACCTCATGCCGGTAATTATAATCTCCGTCCGCCACCACCTGCATAGATTTCACAAGCCCCCGTATTCTCCGCATAATAAGCAATACGAAGGTACCGGCCAAAAGAAGAGCTGCAACGGCAATAACAACGGAAATTATACTGACCCTGCTTTGCACCGCCATTATTATCTCCGCCCGTTCTCCATCGTATTCGCAGAGGTAAACAACCCCTGAAATATCTCCGCCGTAACTTATGGGCTGCGCATAACTGCTCTCAAATGCAGAATCTTTAAACTCTGAGCGGAAAACGGTTTTTCCGCTTAAGGCTGTCTTTATATCTTCATTGTCTGTCTCAATGCCGACAGGCCCCTCTCCGTCATATATGACAGTGCCGCTTTTATCTACCACCGTTATTCTTGAAAGTCCGCTCACGTCCAAAAATCGCAAAACTTCCGCTATGCTCTCACTTCCCATCTTATCAAGACCCGAAAGTGAGGAGGCGAGCACGGCTCCCCGACCGGTCATTGAGTTTTTCTTTTCCTGAAACACAGCGTCTCTGGACGAAATAAGGGGGAATGTGTTTAAAAGCAATAAGAATACTATGAGTAATGCCGTTATAAACGTAATAAACTTAAAACGTAAGGAGCGCATATATATTCTCTCAGTCCGCAAAATAATATCCCACGCCCCATTTTGTTATTATGTACTGCGGGCTTGCAGGATTTATCTCCAATTTCTCACGCAGGCGGCGGATATGCACGTCCACCGTTCTTGTGTCGCCCTGATAGTTATATCCCCATACCAGATTAAGCAGAGTTTCCCTGCTGTATACACGTCCGGGATTTTTCATAAGGAACAGAATAAGGTCAAATTCTTTCATAGTGAGTTCAACCGGCACTCCGTTTTTACTGGCGCATCTCCGCACTTCGTCTACCTCTATGTGTCCCCGCTTCAGGCTTGTGCCGCTATGCTGCTCCGGCTGGCTTGTTATGGATGCACGGCGCAAAAGAGCGCGCACACGGGCTTTAAGCTCCAAAATATTAAACGGCTTTGTCATATAATCGTCCGCTCCGGATTCAAAGCCCATAAGCAGATCCGCTCCCTCGCTTCTGGCTGTAAGCATAATTATAGGAACGGTAGAAAATTCCCGTATCTCCTGACAGGCCTCAAGACCGTTTTTCTGCGGCATCATTAAATCCAGAATAATCAGGTCATAATTTCCGTTTTTTGCCATAGTCACTGCTGACTGTCCGTCATAACAGGCCTCTACGGTGTATCCCTCGTTTTCCAGATTAAACTTTATCCCTTTTACCAACAGTTTTTCATCGTCTACTACCAGTATCTTCATTTTTATCTTTCTCCAACTGTAATTTTCTCCGATATGGCTTTAAATTTTGCATTGCCTATGCCGGAGACATTTATTATATCTTCGATACTCTCATACGGACCGTTCTTCTCTCTGTAATTTACAATCTCTTCCGCAAGTACCGGACCTATTCCGGGCAAGGCCTCAAGCTCCTCCGCAGTTGCAGAGTTAATATTGAGAAGTGCGCTGTGGCTTATCTCCTCATAATCCGATGTCTGCTCCGGTTCCGGGCTGAGACTGTGGGAAAACTCAGTATCTTCCCTCCAATTGTCTGCCCTTTCGCCGGAAGCGGTTTTTACCGTAACTTCCCGGCGGGATGAGAAAAACATAGCCTTCACAGCCATAACGGCTGTAAGTCCAAGGCATAGGGCCAGAGATATGCCTACAAGTTTCTTACTGCTTATCATATTCGCCTCCAAAATAGTATTTTTGCCCATTTCAAGGCTTTATTTATTTTTGAGTTGCAAAAACTAAGCCAAAACTTTATAATAATATCCGTATACTTTTCTATAACTATAACACATTATCTGAAAAACGGGAGAACAAAATGAAAAAAATAAAATTTTTCCCTTTAATAATTGCCCTCTGCCTTGTTTTTGTACTTGGCGCTCCGTCTGCCTATGCCTTGGAGGAACCTAATATAGGCGCAGAAGCCGCTGTTCTTGTGGACTCAAGCACCGACTCTGTCATATATTCCCGTGCAATGGATGAAAAGAGGGCTCCTGCAAGCCTTACGAAAATTATGACAGCCTTGCTTGCTTTGGAGGCGGTGGAGAGCGGTCAGGTCTCCCTGGACGAGATGATTGTAGCGCAGGATAACTGCCGTCAGGATCTTGATGAGGACAGCAGTACCGCCGGAATCGTTCCGGGCATGTCTCTGTCATTAAATGAGCTTTTGTATTGCACCTTGCTCTCCTCTGCAAACGAGGCCTGTAATATTATTGCCGCAAGGATAGACGGCAGTATTGAAGCTTTTGTGGAACATATGAATTCAAGAGCTCAGGAGCTGGGATGCACCAATACTCACTTTACCAACACCAACGGCCTTCCCAGTGACGAGCATTACAGCACCGCTTATGACCTTTATCTTATCACAAAGGAAGCGATTAAACACCCGCTTTTCCTCGAAATATGCGACACAAAAAGTTACACTTCTGCAATACCTGAAATAAATGAAGGCAAGCCGATGGAAAACTCCAACGCCCTTATAAACCCCAACTCATCCTACAACCTGAACAACTATGTTTATGAGTACGCTTCCGGTGTAAAAACCGGCTACACAAGAGCCGCCGGCTACTGCCTTATCTCTACCGCACAGAAGGACGGAATAAATCTGGTGGCAGTAGTTCTGGGCTGTGACGGCTGGCTCAACGCCCAGATAGAGGAATACAAAAACTTTGAAGACTCAATTACATTATATAACTGGGCTTTTGATAACTTTGAATACCAGACAGTTATAAGTGCCTCTGAGCCTTTGGGCAAAACAATGCCAATCGAAAATGCAGCCGGAAAAGGCATAGCAATTTTAAAGCCGGAGAAGAATATTGAACTTCTCCTTCCTAAGGAACTTACACCTGAGGATATAGAGGTAGTACCCTCCCTTAATTCCGAAACTCTGGAAGCACCCATTAAAGCCGGTACGGTTCTGGGCAAGGCGAAGGTATATATAGACGGCACAGAATACGGCACCATAAACCTTGTTGCAAGTGAGGATGTTGAGCTTGCAGGCGGCATAGTCTTTATGCAAAAGCTGAAGGCCTTCTTCTCCCAGACATGGCTTATTGTCCTGCTGAGCATAGTGATAATCGTGGGAGGCGGATTCCTTCTTCTTTATCTCCACTATCGTCACCTTAAACAGGAGCACATCAGAAAACGCAGACTTATGGAACAGCGCAGAGCCGAAGAGGAGCGCAGGAAGTGGGAGGAGGAGCACGGCGTTACACAGCCTGATATTTCCTATGAGGATGATCTTTATTCAGGCTATGATTTCTCCGATATAAGTAAAGATGACATCGGTTCTTCCTCCGAATACGAGGAACAGCTTATTGAGGAATATGAAGAAGAGCAGGACTTCCGCAGTTATAACGGCGGCGGAAGTGACTCTCTGTCGGATTTTAACTGGGACGATATAGCAAAATAACAACCTTTATGACCGCGCGGCATTCCGCGCGGTCAAATGTTAAAAACGTAGGAGGCGGCCGAATGTACAGACCCCTTGCTGATGAAATAAGACCCGAAAACATAGATGATGTAGTAGGTCAAAAGCATATATTAGCCCAAGGCTCAATGCTCAGGCGCATAATTGACAGCGGTCAGATACCCAACATGATTTTTTACGGACCTTCCGGCACAGGCAAAACCACTGTGGCCCGCATTATAGCCAAAAAGACCAACCGCACGCTGAGAAAGCTTAACGCAACCACAGCCGGAATTGCAGATATAAAGCAAATTATAGATGAACTGGACACATTTTTAACCCCCGGCGGTGTGCTTTTATATCTTGACGAGATACAGTATTTTAATAAGAAGCAGCAGCAGTCTCTGCTTGAATTTATAGAGGATGGGCGTATAACGCTTATAGCCTCCACTACCGAAAATCCGTACTTTTGCGTTTTTAACGCTATTTTGAGCCGTTCCACCGTGTTTGAATTCAAATCCGTTCCTACCTCGGAGATAGAAAAGGCTGTTGAGCGTGCAGTAGGTATTATGAATTCAAGGCGGGATACTCCCGCAAGGCTTGAAGACGGAGTCGTTCGCCGCATAGCTATGTCCTGCGGCGGAGATGTAAGAAAAGCCGTAAACTCCGTGGAACTGCTATTCTCTGCATCTTTTGACCGGGATTTTATAAGCCTTGAGGATGCCGCAGCCATCTCCCAAAAGAGCGCGATGCGCTACGACAGAGACGGTGACGAACATTTTGACATACTCTCTGCACTTATGAAGTCTTTGCGGGGTTCTGACCCTGACGCTGCCCTTCACTATCTGGCAAGAGTTTTGGAAACTGGTGATCTTACCGGTGCATGCAGGCGAATTCTCTGTTCGGCCAGTGAAGATGTGGGCCTTGCCTACCCCCAGGCAGTACCCATTGTGAAAGCCTGTGTGGACTCTGCTCTCCAATTAGGTCTGCCCGAGGGCAGACTTCCCCTTGCAGAAGCCTGCATTT
Organism: Oscillospiraceae bacterium; assembly: GCA_020025675.1. Classification (GTDB taxonomy): domain Bacteria; phylum Bacillota; class Clostridia; order Oscillospirales; family Oscillospiraceae; genus Limivicinus. Next base: position 6,420 of record JAHHRS010000021.1, on the reverse strand, counting down.
TACTTGCCACATGGCCAAAATCAAACTCCGCTTATACGGCCATAGGCAAGGCTCAGGCCGATGTTAAAGCCGGAAGGAGCGGCAGCATTCCCAGAGAGCTGCAAAACGTACATGCCGACGGCACAGGTTTTGAGCGGGAGCAGGGCTACAAATATCCCCACGACTACCCCGGTCACTGGGTGCGTCAGCAGTACCTGCCTGACGAAATTAAAAACGTCCGCTATTACGAATACGGAGACAACAAAATAGAGCAGATTGCCAAAAGCTACTGGGACGAAATCAAGAAATAGGAGGCCGTTATGGATATTCAAACAGGGGATATACTTACCATGAAAAAAGCCCACCCCTGCGGCAGCAAGGAGTGGGAGGTATTGAGAGTGGGGGCAGACTTTAAGCTCCGCTGTCTCGGCTGCGGTCATGAAGTCATGGGGTCCCGCTCTAAATTTGAAAAGAACATAAAACAGGTGAAACGGTGAATTACACATATATACTCCGCTGTGCTGACGGTACTCTTTATACCGGCTGGACAACGAATTTAGACGCCAGACTTAAAGCCCACAATTCCGGCAAAGGGGCAAAGTATACAAAAAACCGTCTGCCTGTTAAACTAGTATATTATGAAGAGTTTTCCACAAAAGAGGCTGCAATGAGCCGTGAATGGCACATAAAGAGGCTTAAAAGAGCGGAAAAGCTCCAACTTATAAAAGAAAGTGCATTGTGATTTCCACAATGCACTTTCTTTTTGTTATTTAGCTGTTAATATAACGTCCTTAATGCCGTTTGAAACCCTGTATTCTTTTCCGCCCTCAAGCTGGGGATGAGAGAAAATGACAGTCTTACATGCATTTTGGCTCAGTATTTCCGCAATGTCTTCAACACTTACGGTATTGCCTTTTGCGGCTTCTAATTCTCCGCAAATTACAGGTTTTGTATTGCTGAGAGCACCGTTTAAAAGCTCCTCGTTTTGCAGTACAAGGGCCATACCTCCGTTTAGATAAATTTCATCGGCTTTAAAACCCTGTTTATAGCAGCTCACATAAAGCTCGCCGCCGGTCTGCTCTATGCTCTTGACTGAGCTAAGCTTCTTGTCTCCGGCCTGCAAACCGTCTCCGGCAGAAACTATGCTGACTGTTCCTCCGCTGAGCTTTAAACCCATTAAAGCTTTTATGCCGTTATCTGCTGCATCAGCGGAAACCGTACCGCCTGTAATATTAATCTCACCATCGGCCTTTATACCGTCACCGTTTTGAGCTTTAATATTCAATATTCCGTCTTCCACATTCAGTTCCGCGACAGAGGACAGGCCGTCCCCCGCTGCGTCTATCACTGCTTCACCGCCCAGGATATTGAGGAAACCCTTGCCCTCTTTTTTATTTGAGCTTGTCTTTATTCCGTCGTTTCCGGCTGTAATATCCAGCTTTCCGCCTTTAAGTTCAAAGGACTCAGAGCTGCGGATACCGTTATTTAGGGCAGAAATCCTAATCTCTCCGCCGTTTATGTCCAAATCGTCCTTGCAGCCTATACCGTTATTTATATAGCCCTTTATGTGGAGCTTTCCGCTGCCATCTATATCCAGATCGTCTTCAGAATAAATCACCGCTCCGGTGGCCCCGGCTTCATCAAAAGCAGTTCCCTCAACGCCCGATACAAGCAGGTTTTCGCTGCCCTCTTTAAGCTCTATTCGGGCATTTTTTGCCTGCTGTATAAGCACTGCCGGCCCATTAGGATTTTCCGCCTTGAAACCGTTAAGCACAAGTTTTACATCCTCCTGAGCGGTTCCCGTGTCTACTAAAATACTGCCTTTCAGCTCTCCGCTGAGAATGAAAGTTCCGCTTTTGCTCACAGTTAAAACCCCGTCATTATAGCTGCATCCGCCGCCCTGAATTTTTGCCTCTGTGCCGGTAAACTCTACTGCTGTGCCCGTGCTTTTCTCTCCGCTGTTTTCGGCGCCGCAGCCTGTAAAAATGCAGAGCGCAAAAAGAGCCGTAAATATAAAAGCTAATGTTTTTTTCATGGCTTACCCTCAAAGTGTCTCATTATCAATTTCTTTTCCGCAGATTATATTCAGGTTTCCGTTGCGGCAGCGCAAATCATCAATAAATCGCTTATTGAGCTGACTGCCCTTTAGTTCTATCATATATGTAAGTTCATAGAGCGTTCCCATATTGGTGGTACGGACTCTTACAAGTTCAAAGCTGTTGGTGTATTCTTCAAATATATCGTCGAACAGTCCGTCATAATCCAGATTTTCCGGGATAGTTATTTTAAGCTGACGCTTGGCACTGCCGGTTTCACCGAAGTGAAAGCGGGTAAGCAGCAGCGCCATCGCGGAAACAACAATGAAAAACACAGCCCCAATACCCACATAACCCATGCCGCAGGCAAGGCCTATGGCTACGGTAAAGAAAAGAGCAGTAATTTCCCTTGCACTTCCTGGGACACTTCTGAATCTCACCAGAGCAAAAGTTCCTGCCACCGCTAATCCTGCCCCTATATTTCCGTTTACCATCATTATTACCAGCGTCACAACCGGCGGCAAAAGTGCCAGAGACTGTGCCCATGAGCTGCTGTGGCAGTGGCCTCTGGTAAAGACAAGAGAGCTGAGCACTCCCAAAACCATAGAGCTCAGCAGGCAAATAAGAAATGACAGTATATTTATCTCGCTTCCTATTACACTCTCAAACATAAGAATTCACTCCGTCTAAATAATTTTCCAGTATGTGTTCCTTGTAGCAGTTTCCGTATTTTGAAAATCCGCTTGGGTATACTTTACATTGGCTAAGCAGTTCTGCCAGCCACATAGGGGCTGCCCCCGGAATTTTTATTTCCATCAAAGTCTCCCCGTTTTCAAGGAGATTTTCTCCCTGACTTCCGGCTGTAAGTCTGAGATCGTTTACTCTCCACCGAATATCCTTATCAAAGGTTATCCTCAGTTCCGGGTTATCCTTAGCAACAAAAGCCTGTCTGTCGCAGCCAATGAACACTTTTGGACTGGGCTTGTACATTTTTAAAAACCAGTCAATTTCTCTTATCATCTGGCTGTCCTCAGGCGCAGGAGCTTCACCGGCAAGGTAGAGCTCCGCCTCCCGGGCGGTCATGGTAGCACGCCTTTTATAGACTATGCCCTTGTATTTTTTCTTCAGCTCTACAAATACCCTATCCCCGTCTTTAGGTACGTTATAACTTCTTACCCTCAGTTTTTCCTTGTATATCGGTCCCTCTATTGAGTTTCGGATAAGGCTGTAATCATCGCTGTCGTAATATATGCTGCAAACGGTGGAGCTGTAATATTCATCCGGCTTTATGTACTTATAAAATTCCTCCATCAGAGCACCGTACTTCTCCGCCGACAGTATATATTTTTTCTCATATCGCTTAAAGGTGAGCTTTGTGTCGCCCATTTTTCTCCTCCTCTGCGCCGTGCATTATTTTCCGAAATAGCTTTGGCGCTGAGCTTCATCAATACCTAAAAAGCCGCAAAGCTTTTCCTCTGCAATGCTTTGCCAATCCTTCTCTGTAAACAATGCTCTCAGATATTCTATATTCCACTTCCAGCCCTCAAGGCTTTCAAAAATCAGTTGGTGATCCCGCTCAACTTCAGGCCCGATAATGCCTGCAAGTCTGTCTATCTCCGCTGTTACATTTTCGTTTGACAGCACGGTTGAAAAAAGCTCTGCGGCTCTTTTTAAAAGTCTGTCCTTAAATTCCTCATTCTTAATAAGGCGCAATATAACGGAGGAAATGTTTGCAGGATCCTGAGTAAAGCTTACAAACATGCTGTCATAGCAGGTGTAAGGGTCACCGAATGTACTGTCCAGATCATAGAATATAAGATGCCATTTTCCGTCTAACTCCGTTGAACGGCAGAATTTCAGGTTGCCTGAGCCAAGGTCGGTATTGGCGAAATATCCCTCCAGAATAAGCCAGTCAATAAGGCTGTCCACATCCATTCTGGCACAGAATTCATCGTAATTTTCTTTAAGGCTCATATCGTGTTCATAGCAGAACTGATAAACCTCATTATATAACTCACTGCCGTAATACGGGTTTGCGTCAATTACTTCTACGCTTTCCCTGCTGACTCCTGCCGTCTCTGCGTAATGTGCGGCATTAGGCTTTTCCATAAGTGCGTATATACCGTTATACTTGCCGTCCACATACAAAACGCAGTATTTGCTCCGCTGGGTAATAACGGAGTCTGTGGCTTCAAGGCACAAATTCTGGCACAGCTCGTTTTTTATAATGCTTCGTACCTGATCCTGTCCGCCTCGCAGAAGAAGGTTTCCGAACTCAGTCACACCTCCGCCGAAAATGTCATATTTAAGGCTATCTGCCCCATATGCCCCACGGAATTTAAGACTCATGTTCTTTTTTGGAAGAACAAGGCTTGAATAGCCGTGCATTTCTATGCCGCAGGGCATGGAAAATGTTCCCTCATTGTCATAATAGGAGATGCTGCCCTGAACTTCCTGATATTTATCTCCGCTTCGGTATACCTCGTTCATCTTCGCTCTGTTATCACTCACAAGGCTCAGGACAGGCAGACTGTGACCTTCATTTATTATACAGCTTACGTCCAGCGTTCTGCTGGGAAGTGCCCCATCCTCAAAGGCAGCCGCTCTTATAATTCCTGTTTCATCCATTTCAATGGGTGAAACATAAACAGGACTGTTTTCATCAGGTCTTGAGCCATCGGTGCTGTAACGGATCTCACCCTCGCCGGAAATTTCCACCATAACCTTTTCCACGCCTTCGCTGACACCGCCGCCGCTAATAAGCACCGGAGTTTCAGACACACGTCTGAACCCCTGGTTATTTTCACTTCCCGGAGTAGGGTCCGGCATAAAAAACCAGCCGTTTTCACCGCTTATCCGACCGTAGCTTCCGTTATAGGGAATGTCTCTAAGAGATACCCAATCAACAAGTTGGGCCTTAGAATTAAAAAGGTAAAGCTCTTCATTGTGTGAATTAAGGGACAGGAGTTTTTCATCACAATAGACAAGCGCAATATCTCCCGGCAGCAATTCTCTTTCGGGCAGAGGGTGTTTTTTAGTTTTGTCTAAATCGTCAGACAGGAAGAAGTTCGAAAGCTGGACACTTTCATTGGATATGTTTTTGATTTCCACCCAATCGCTTTTTCCCTCCGCTGGCCGTCCTGACCCGTCAAAGCTTGCAACCGCCGCTTCATTTATAATAATAGGACCTTTGCAGCTTAAAGTGTTCTGGAAAAGCTCGTACCCCTCTGCGGTATTTTCAAATCCCGGAGTAGGGTATAGGCTTGGCTCAAATTCTCCCTTTTCCGTAATGCAGAGGCTTTGGTCTCCCTCCGCATCTTCACACTTTACACTCATAAGCAAATTGCCGTGTTTATCATATAGGCACAGTTCGTCACTGCCTGAGAGGGCAAAATCCGTGTGCAGGCTTTCGGCTCTGTCCTTTCCGGATGCAAAAACTATAAGTCTTTCATCAGCTTCAAGGCTTATTTCAGGAAATGTCCAGCCGGTTTTTCCTTTTTTATCCGATAAACTCCAGCCTTTTAGTTCCACATTTTCTTCAGATATGTTATGCAGTTCAATCCAATCTGAAAAATCCCCGTCCTCATCCCTTAGGCAGGATTTATTTTTAGGCATAAACTCGCTGATTACCACCTTGCCGCTCATGGGTGAGGGCTTAATATTCTGCTCCTGACCGGAAACATCCGAATTTTCTGAACGGGAGTTTATAAACAAAAGCACCCCAATTACAAGCACTGTCAGCAATGCCGCCAAAACGAGTAATAATTTATTTTTGTTATAAGAAGATTTCTCTCTGCTCATTGTTCCTCCGGGTAAATATAAGCCTTTAAAGCCTGTAAAAAATCATTATATTATAACTCAGAAAGGCATAATGTGTCAACGACAGGACATGCCCGAAAGTCCCTTCCATAGGGAAAAAGCCCTATTCCAACATTGCCAAACAAGGGTAAAATTGTTATAATACATCTTATAATCAGATTTTTTAAACTCTTTTTATAACTACTCTCAGGAGATTATTCTATATGAAAAACATTTTGATGATAGGTACCGGCGGAACAATAGCCTCGGAGATGAGTTCGTGCGGATTAAGCCCTGAACTGAGTCCGGAGCAGCTTTTACACTATGTTCCCGCTATTTCTAAGCTCTGCCGGGTGGAGTTTCTCTCCCTTTTCAATCTTGACAGCACCAATATTGCCCCTGAACACTGGATAAAAATAACCAAAGCTATTGAAGAAAATTACAATAAATACGACGGCTTTGTAATAAGTCACGGCACGGATACTATGGCCTACACTGCCGCTGCACTTTCATACATGGTTCAGGGAGCTAAAAAACCCATAATCATAACCGGCGCACAAAAGCCTATAAATTACGACTCCACAGACTCAAAGCTGAACCTTATGGA
>JAHHRS010000020.1 GCA_020025675.1 Oscillospiraceae bacterium | reverse complement strand
TCTTTATTTTACACTATAATATTTTGCCGCCAGATACTCAGCCAAATCGCATATCTTTTTTCTTGCATCTGCGGGAACCCCTTTTTTCTGTCTGTCCAGCATTTTTTCCACCTCTTTGGGTTTATCAAGTTTTTTAAGAGCAGCCCGCATAGTCCATCCGCGCTTATTAACACGGATACTCATTCCTTTTTTTCTGAAGTAGCGCACGTTATGGCTCTCACAGCCGGGAATAGGCGCCATATGTATACATGGTACACCGGTCACAGCCGCTTCGGTAGATGAAAGGCCACCCGGCTTTGAAATAAATACATCACAGGCCCTCATATACGCAGCCATTTCATTGGTGTGCTTTATGAGAATTATTTCCCTGCCGTATTTTTTCTGAAGCTTTCGGTATAGCTTTTCATTATTTCCTGCAATAACTATAATCTGAGCATAAATAAGGTTTTTATGAACATACTTCAGAATAACATCTATGGTCTTATCTATATTGCCCGCTCCCATACTGCCGCCGGCAAGGAGCAGATATTTTCTCAATGGCTCTAAGCCTAATTGCTTCCGAGCCTCAGACTTACTCATATGACTTTCAAAAGTGGGGGACACCGGGATGCCTAAGGGTGCCAGCTTTTCCTCCGGTATACCACGGCGTATAAAATCATGGGCCTGAGCGGCTCCGGGAATTACATAATAATCGCAGTTTGTTTCCTCAGTAAAGGGTATACAAACATAGTCGGTTGCAACATATATACTGGGCGGGAAATTTTTATTGCCCTTTTTAAGATAGGTTATAAGTTCCGCCGGATAAAGATGAGTGGCTATTATAACGTCAACAGGATTTTCTTTTAAATACTCTCCCAGCTTTTTTGCAACAGCTATATTTGCGTAATAAACGGGAGAATTCATGGGCACCTTACGCACTAAGTTTCCCAAAGTATATATAAGTCCGAACATTCTCGGGGAAAACTGCACCATCTTCACATATGCACCGCCTATTTCTTTTGCCAGCTTTCGGCTCACCAGCTCATAGGGGTCCATCATCACCGTATGGTGTCCCCGACTTTCAAGTTCTGTCTTTAAAGCCTTTGCCGCCGCGTTATGTCCGCCGCCGGTGCTGCATGAAAGAATCAGTGCTTCCATAAAAATTTCACCTCAATTTTTTCTCTTTTTTCCTCACTTAAATGGAATCTCAGAAATACGAAAAGGCTTATGAGAATAAAGCCGAGTCTAAGTCCCGGAAAAGGGCTTTTTATGAGAAAAGTGACGCTTACGCAGAGATACACCAGCAATGTCTTATAAAAGTCCGGCTTAACAACAATTATTACCGAAAACAGTATAAAGAATATTGCCAGCATTAAAGCGGGATAAATATAGGGCAGAAATCCCAGAAGCACGCCGAAGGTAACGGCTATTCCCTTACCGCCTTTAAAATGACGGTACACGGGGAACATGTGCCCCAAAACGGGAGCCAGCAGCACAAGTGCCGTGCCTATCTCATTTATAAGCAAAGCCTCGCACTTATTGTTGCTAAGGCATACAGCTACCGGCACAAGACCTTTGAGCACATCTCCCGCCAGTGCAAGTAAGCCGCACAAAGGGCCACCGTTTTTAAAAGCATTGGCCGCTCCGGGATTTTTGTCTTGTGAGTTGCCTATAATATCTCTCTTGAGTAATTTACCGAATATAGGCGCAAACAATATTCCCCCTAAAAGATAACCCAAAATCGCAAAACTAATAAAATACAGCATATCAGCTCTCCCTGTCGCTCATATAAGCTTTGAGTACAAATTCATAAAAAGGCATAAGCTGCGAAAAGCCTTCTGTGAGGACCTTTGGAAATTCCGGCCTTAATACATCCCCGCCGAAATCTTTTGAGCATTCAAGACTTAACCACTTTCGGTTATAAAATTTGTTTATAACCTCCCCCTTATCCCCTTTTATTCTTTTATATTCCTCTCCTTTTACAGTGTATTTATTAAGTTTTAAAAGTTTCTGAGAAAGTCTTTCAAATTGAGCAGGATTTGCGTCCACAGCCTTTCGGAAAGCAGCCATATCGGCGCTTTTTGCCTCGTGAAAGCCCATACCGCAGCGATACCCTGCGGCACCTATTTCAAAATACAGGCACGGCGCCTCCGAACCTGCCTCAAAGGGGCGCAGTGTAAACCACATTCGCTCCTTATACGGTCCTCGGCCAAACAATCTCCTTGCATCTCTGTAAATTCTGGATATATGTACATTCCAACTGTATTTTGAAAATTTCTCATCCATTAAAGTTTGTGTATCTTTGGCAAGTGCATCCAACGGCTTTTTTAAGCAGCTCTCAAACTGAGCTTTATGCTCCAAAAACCATGATCTCTCATTATTAAAAGTGAGATCCCACAAAAAATCACTGGTTTCTTTTGTAAAACCTTCAAACATATCTAATATAATCTCCTGTTCAAAATTTACCAGCAATAGATTATCACATCTCTCTTCATTATTCAATAAACCACTTCACTCTCGTACTGTACATTTTTTATTTATGATGTTATAATAGCGCGTGGATCTTCGATTTACCCGATAAATCGGCAGAATGGAGTAAAAATATGAAAATTATAATCGCCGGAGCTGGTAAGATCGGCCACTCGGTTGCCGAAATTCTCTCCGAGGAAGGCCACGATATAACAGTTATCGACCGTGACCCTGACACCATTAGTCTTCTCTCAAACACTTTAGACGTGATTTGTGTTGAAGGCAGTGCCACCAACTCTGAAACCCTTTTGGAAGCCGGAGCGGACCACGCCGATTTGCTTATGGCTGCCACAGAACATGACGAGGTGAATATGGTCTGCGGCATTTCCGCCAGAAAGCTGGGTACTAAGCATGTTATCGCCCGTATCCGTGACCCGGAGTACCTGAGCCAGACAAATTTTCTCCGGGAAGCTCTCGGCCTTTCTGTAACGGTGAACCCTGAGTTTGAGTGCGCCAGAGAAATTTCCCGTATTCTGCGTTTCCCAAGTGCAGTGAGAGTTGATGCTTTTTCCAAAGGCAGCGTTGAGATTGTCGAGCACAAATTAGCTCCCAACAGTCGGCTGGACGGTTTGCAGCTAAAAGACCTTACCACACGCTTTGGAGCAAAGGTTCTTGTAGGCGTGGTGGAGCGTGGCAAAGAGGCCATCATACCTAACGGCGATTTTGTCCTTAAAAGCGGGGATAAGCTGAGCATTATCGGCACAGCCAAGGAGCTCCGCCGCTTTTTCATTGCGGTCGGGCAGTATCACAGACCTGTGAAAAAGGTTTTGATAATGGGCGGCTGTCGAACCGCCATATATCTCACCCGTATGCTCTCCGACTGTGGAATGGACGTTACTCTTATAGAGCGCAACCGTCTCCGCTGTGATGAGCTGTGTGATTTAGTTCCCGGCTCCCGCATAGTCTGCGGTGACGCCACCAGAAGTGACGTGCTTATAGAAGAAGGAATATTAAATTCCGATGCTTTTGTTGCCCTCACCGGGGATGACGGAGATAACATTATAACATCCATGTATGCAAAGAGCTGTAACGTCGGAAAGATAGTTGCAAAAGTAAACCGCTCCCACTTCTCTGATATTCTTGAGCAATCCGGTCTTGACAGCATAGTTACACCAAAGCAGATCGTTGCTCAGCAGATAGCCAGATATGTTCGTGCTATGAGCAACTCCATTGGCAGCAGCATGGAGACGCTTTACCGTCTTGCTGACGGCAAAGTTGAAGCGTTGGAATTCAGAGTCAGTGATAATTCAAGATGTACCGGACTTGCACTTAAGGACCTTAAACTCAAGCCAAACATTATAATAAGTGCAATAATCCGCGGTAATAAGAGCATAATCCCTGACGGCAACACCAAAATTCTCTCAGGAGATCACGCTATAATATTTACCGCCGCCGGCAGGCTTTCGAATATGGACGGAATATTAGAGGAGCACTGATGAATTACAGAATGATTTTTAAGGTGCTTGGCCTTATCCTTCTCTGTCTTGCGGGGCTTATGTTTCTTCCCCTAATTGCCGGTTTATGCTACGGTGAGAACGTACTGAACTTTGTTATAACCATTGGTGTAACCGCACTTTGCGGTCTGATTTTTTCCCGCATTAAGCCCAGAAGCACCGGCATTTTTGCGAGAGAAGGCTTTGTTATCGTTGGCATGGGATGGATTTTAATGTCCCTGTTCGGGGCATTGCCTTTTGTAATATCCGGAAGCATACCGAATTATATAGACGCTGTTTTTGAGACGGTTTCCGGCTTTACCACCACCGGTGCAACTATCTTAAACGACATTGAGGCCATGCCCAGGGCTGACCTTTTCTGGCGCTCCTTTACTCACTGGATAGGAGGAATGGGAGTTCTGGTGTTTATAATGGCTATACTCCCTATGAGCGGTGAATACTCAATGCACATAATGAGAGCTGAGGTTCCCGGACCTACTGTGGGAAAGCTTGTGCCCAGAGCCAGAAAAACCGCCTCTATTCTCTACCTTATATATATCGGCCTTACAGTTTTGGAGACTATACTGCTTCTCTGCGGAGGCATGAGCTTTTACGACGCTCTCCTCCATTCATTTGCAACAGCCGGAACAGGTGGATTTTCTACAAAAGCAGCCAGCATCGGTGCGTACAACAGCGTATATATAGAGATGGTAGCTGCTACATTTATGATTTTATTCGGCCTTAACTTCAACATGTATTTTCTTCTGCTTATAGGCCGTGTAAAAGACGTTATTAAAAACGAAGAGCTTCACTGGTATCTTGGTATAATTGCCACCGCCGTTCTTGCCCTTGCAATCGGTATTACCAAGATGTACGGCGGATTCCTAACTGCCCTTCGCCACGCCTACTTCAATGTAGCCACCATTATAAGTACCACAGGGTTCTGCACCGTGGACTTTGATAAATGGCCCGAATACTGCAAGTGGATTATTGTACTTCTGATGTTCACCGGTGCCTGTGCCGGAAGTACCGGAGGCGGACTTAAAATTTCCCGTGTTGCAATTCTGACAAAATCTGCCAAACGGGAAGTAAAGCATATGGTAAGGCCCCGCAGCGTCAGCAGGGTAGAGCTTGACGGAAAAAGAGTTGATAACGGAGCCTTACGGGCAGTTTCGGTATTCTTTATTCTTTATATGTTTTTGCTTATGACAAGCACTTTCCTTGTATCTTTTGACGGTCACGATTTAACTACCAATTTCACAGCCTCCCTTTCCTGCATGTCCAACATAGGTCCGGGTCTTTCAGGTGTTGGGCCTGTCGGAAATTTTGATATTTTCTCATACCCTTCGAAAATTGTTCTGTCATTTATCATGCTTTTAGGCCGCCTGGAAATATTCCCGATATTAGTGCTTTTCTCAAAGCACACATGGAAGAATTGATATGAAAAAAAATTTTAGATTACGTCCTGCTCAGATAATTGTTTTATGCTTTTTTCTTTTAATATCCGCTGGTACAATTTTACTTATGCTGCCAATCGCCTCCACGGCCCCAGGCTCTGCTCCGTTTGAGACAGCAGTTTTCACTGCCACCTCGGCGGTTTGTGTGACGGGTCTCATAATTGAGGATACTGCTCAATACTGGACGCCTTTTGGCCAGACTGTCATTATTCTCCTTATTCAGATAGGCGGCATGGGTGTTGTCACCGTTGGTGTTATCCTTATGATGTTTTCCGGGAGAAAAATCGGAATGCGTCAGCGCTGGATAATGCAGGAATCTATTTCGGCCCCTCAGATGGGCGGAATAGTCCGCATGACCGGCATTATACTTATTACTACTATGCTTGTGGAGCTTACGGGTGCAATTTTTATGTCCTTTCGTTTTATCCCCCAATACGGGGTAGGGCGAGGAATCTGGTTCTCCGTTTTCCACTCTATCTCTGCGTTCTGTAATGCGGGATTTGACTTAATGGGTGTAAACGGTGAGCCGTGTGTATCAATGACTTCATACAGCGCCGATCCTCTTATCTGTCTCACTTTGGTTTCCCTTATCTTTATCGGAGGTATGGGCTTTATGACATGGAAAGATATTAAGGATTACAAATTTAAATTCAATCGCTACACCCTCCAGTCAAAGCTCATAATTTTTACCTCCTTAATTTTAATAGGCGGCGGTTTTCTCTTTTTGTTCTTCTATGAGTTCCGCCAGTCCCAGTGGGAATATATGGGCACGGTTGAGCGTGCTACCGCAGCTATATTCCAGACAGTTTCCCCCAGAACCGCAGGTTTTAACAGCGTAGACTTAAATAATCTCAGCTCAGGCGGTAAAATAATTACTATTCTGCTAATGCTTGTGGGCGGCGCTCCCGGTTCCACAGCAGGCGGTTTTAAAATGACCACCCTTGCAATCATTATTCTCTGTATAAGAGCCACTTATCAGGGCAGAGAAAATGCTTCCGCTTTCGGGCGGCGCGTTTCATCTCAATCGGTGAGAAATGCTGCGGCAATTTTTTCCCTCTATCTTCTGTTGTTTTTGTCTGCCGGAATATTCATTTCTTGTTATGACCGGGTCCCGCTTATGTCCGCACTGTTTGAAACGGCATCTGCTATTGCAACAGTGGGTCTTTCTCTTGGCATAACACCGGAAATTTCCTCGCTTTCCCATTATATTCTTATTTGCCTTATGTTTTTCGGTCGTGTAGGCGGCCTGACACTAATTTATGCTGTTGCCTCCGGTGAGGGGGCTGACGGATCAAGGTTCCCTCAGGAACCTGTTGCAATCGGCTAAAGGAGGTACATAAATATGAAATCTGTATTACTAATAGGTTTAGGTCGTTTCGGATGCTACGTCGCTCAGGCCCTTAACGAGCAGGGTGACGAGGTAATGGCTATCGACAGAGACGAGGAGCGTGTTAACGATGCATTGAAATTTGTCACCAACGCCCAGATAGGAGACAGTACCAACGAACGGTTTATCGATTCTCTCGGCGTCAGGAACTTTGATTTATGTATAGTTACCATTGCGGACAATTTTCAAAGCTCCCTGGAAACCGTTTCTCTTTTAAAAGACTGCGGTGCCAAATTTGTTTTAGCCCGTGTCTCCGATGACACTCATGCCAAGTTTCTGCTTCGCAACGGGGCAGACGATGTAGTATATCTTGAAAAGCAGATGGCACAGTGGACCGCTGTTACATACTCAAACGACAACATTTTCGACTACATGGAGCTGTCCGACGAGTACGCCATATATGAAACTCCCGTTCCAAAATCTTGGGTGGGTAAATCCGTTCTGGATGTGGATGTACGCAGAAAGCACAATCTGAACATCCTTGCAACAAAAATTCAGGAGGTTATCAAGCCCCTTTCAGGCCCTTCCCACGTTTTCTCTTCCAGCGAAAATCTGCTGCTTTTAGCCTCAAAAAAGGACATACAGAAGTATTTTAAAAAAGTTTTTTAAGCTTTTACAGCCTTTTATAAGCTGCTGTCTAAACTTATTTTACTTCTCCTTTGCGGCTTTTCCCCCCGCACTTTTGCTGTAATAATATTGCCCCCTGATGTATTTTTTTACATCAGGGGGCGTTTTGTCATTGTCTTTTTTATTCCGTAAAACAAATCGGGTGCAGTTTTAGTCCTTTTTTCGTTTTAATTTTTCCTTACGCCGCATCACTTGCAATACCTGCGGTTTTAAGCATATCGTGTATGCTTATGCCGTAGCCCTTTCTGGGGTCATTTACAAACACATGAGTTACAGCGCCCACAAGTCTGCCTTTCTGAATTATAGGTGAACCTGACATGCCCTGCACTATGCCTCCGGTGGTGTGGCAGAGCTCCGGGTCGGTTACGGTAAGCATTACCCGTTCTCCGTCTGCATCCCTGTAAACCTTATTTATTTCCACCGCATATTCTCTTGGCTCTCTGCCTGAAACGGTAGAAATAATTGTGGCAGGTCCTATTTCAATATCTCCCGTGGTATAGTGTTTTCCCCCTTCGGGCGCAGCAGCTTTGCCGTATATACCCTGAGCTGTGTTTTTTTCCACTGTACCTATTGTCCTTCCAACATCGTTACAGCCGTTAAGCTCTCCCGGAACTCCCGCCGAGCCCTTTGTAACACCTGCTATCTGGGTATCACTTATCCTACCCTCCTGAAGGGGCACTACTTTGCCTGTTGCAGTATCGCTTATACCGTGTCCCAGAGCTCCGTATATTCCGGTTTCCATATCGTAAAAGGTAACTGTGCCAAGCCCTGATATACTGTCACGGAGCCACATACCAAGGCGCCACTGCTCCTCCGCCGTTTTGGCCGGCTTAAGGTTAAAGCGCATTATCTGGTCATCTCTCAAAACTTTAAGCCGCACCGGCTCGCCCCCCGCCTCACATACCAGGTCGATAAGCTCCACAGCGCCGGAAAGCTTCTTACCGTTTATCTCCTTTATCAGGTCGCCCTCTTTAAGCCCTGCTTCCTCAGCCGGACAGCAGCTCCCTTCGTCCGTCTGTACCTCACCCACGCCCGCAACCATGACTCCTTCCGTATTGATTTCAATACCCACAGCCTGACCACCCGCCACAAGCTCACGAGCATAGGCCGGCGCAACCATGGAAAACGCCAGAAAAAGACAGGAAAGCGTTGTTATCACTGCTTTTTTCATTTCAAATATCTCCCTCCGCACAAATTTTAACGCCAATAGCCGCATTGATAATTATGTGCTGTACGGGAAAATTTAATATAGGATAAAAATCTCAGTAGGTTAAAAAGCTTGGTACAAGGTGCTTTTTGGCAGAATTTGTTTTCCAGACTGCTGTGCTCTACATATAAAAATAACAACTGGTCATTTAATCAAAATATTTTTTAATAATCCGTAGTGCAAAAATTTCAGAGCAACCCCTTAAAGTCACACTTATTTTTTTCAGCAGCAGTTTTCATTACTATAATTTTAGCACAAAATTTTCTATTCAAATCTGGAAAATTTTAAAAGTTTTCCACATTCTCTACAAGTTATCAACATTTATCAGCAAATTTTCATAAAAAAAGCGGGCAGATACATTCTGCCCGTTTTTTTGCGGTTTATTTTTCAACAATATGCACATTCATGTGCTCGTAGGTCATCTGAATTCCACGCTCTTCAAAAATCTCGCGAACCCGCTCGTTCATTCTGAAATAAACATCCCAATAATCGGAATTTTGAACCCATAGTCTTGCCACATAATCTATTGAGCTGGATTTATACTCCATTAGGGCCACAAAGGGTTCAGGATCTTCAAGTATCCTGTCATCCTCCAATGCCACACTCAAAATAGCATTTTTCACGTCCTCTGTTTTATCGTCATAGGATGCGGAAAAAATCATATCCACACGACGCAGTGGTTCGGCACTGAAATTTATAATAGCCGAAGCCGTTACATCGGAGTTTGGTATGCTGATAACAGTATTATCCGGACTGTCCATAAGGGTGTAGAAAAGGCCCACAGTCTTTATCTTTCCGCTCTTTCCCGCAACCGTCACATAGTCATCCGCCACAAATGGCTTTGTAACCAGCAGCGTAATCCCCGAAAAAAGGTTTGCCATTATCTTCTGTATGGAAAGGGATAAAGCAAGACCTGCTACCGACACCAGTGCAACCACAGAAGTCATGGGTATTCCAAGGGAATCCGCTACTATCATTGCGGTTATAAACCACATTCCGATTTTTATTGACGAACGGATAAAGCCCTGTAATGTGCCGTCTATCTTTTTGGATTTATCCAAAAGTTTTCCTGTAAGCTTGGAAATTACCCGCATCGCAAGGAGGCATACTAAAAAGGTTAAAACCGCAGGGATCAACGTGTTTAAAGTAATGGTACCCACAGAAATTTTTGTAAAAGAATCCAACAAATTCGGCTCAGTCATCTTTTTACCTCTTAATTTTTATAAACTGCCCAGATAGCCCTCTAGAATAATGCTTGCCGCCACCGCATCAACACTTTTTCTGTGGGACTTTTCTTTCTTTCCCACAGCGTGGAGAATGGCATGAGCCTCTATGCTGCTTCTGCGCTCATCCCACAGTATAACGGGAAGTCCGCTGTCAATGGTGAGCATTTCTTTAAATTTTCGACTTTTTTCTGCTCTCGGCCCTTCCGTTCCATCCATGTTTTTTGGAAGACCCAGCACCAGCGTGCCTACATCCCGCAATTTTGCCTCCTCAGCTATTCGTTTAGAGGCTCTCTCCATGTTCCATTCTTCCATTGTCCATGCTTCACCGCACAGCATTCCAAGCATATCCGAAACGGCAAGGCCGATTCTGGCGTCACCGTAATCTATTGCCATTATACGCATAAATTCTCCTTATCGGTTCAACGTAAATCAAAGCATTCCCGTACCTCACCGGCCAGGTACAGAGAGCCCACAGCGCAAATCATATCCTCTTTACTGTCCGCCCAGTCCAGTGCAGCGCCTACACCGTCCTTCACATTGTTGAAAACTTTGACGGGTTTTCCGAACTTTTCCGCAATTTCAGCCAGTTTTTCAGCTTCGAGAGCTCTTTCGCTGTCAAAGGAGACACAGACAAATTTATCTGCAGTCAGATTTAAAATCTTCATTACGCTCTCGTAGTCCTTATCTGCCATAAGTCCCACCAGCATAATGTGGTGATAGTTGCCGAAGTATTTTCCCAGATTATCAACAACAGTCCGGGCGCACTGGGGATTATGGCCTCCGTCCACCACAAACAGCGGCTCGTCCTTTACAAGCTCAAAGCGGGCAGGCCAGATTACAGCATAAATTCCGTGTTCCAGATCCTCCTGCGGGATATTCCAGCCTTTTTCTCTCAGCACTTCCGCAAGCTCAATCACAACTGCGCTGTTCTTTCTCTGATTTTCACCCAGCAGGGGAAGAGCATAGGCATTGCCTTTATAGGCAAAACTCTGTCCGTAAAGACTGTCAAACTCTAATTCTATTTTAGAGAAATCGCATATATGAAGCTGAGAATGTTTTTCCTTACACACATTTTCTATAACTTCGGTCACTGACGGAGTCTGCTGATATAAAACGCAGGGGCAGCCTTCCTTTATTATTCCGGCTTTTTCCGCCGCTATTTTTTCCACAGTATCGCCGAGGATAGCGCAGTGGTCAAGGCCGATGTTCATTATAACTGCAGCTTCCGGTTTATCTATAATATTTGTTGCGTCAAAGCGACCGCCAAGGCCCACTTCCAATACAACAATATCGCACTTCTCCTCCGCAAACCACAAGAGGGCAGCAGCCGTTGTCAATTCAAAAGAGCCGGGGCATGATTCCATAGTATCAGCGGCTGCCTTTACCCGCTGCACAAGCTCTGTAAGCGCATCATTTTCTATGATTTTGCCGTTAATACGCATACGCTCGTTAAAACTGTGAAGATAAGGGGAGGTAAAAAGACCGGTTTTATATCCGGCAGTTTTCATAACAGATGCGGCCATAGCGGCACAGCTGCCTTTGCCGTTGGTACCTGCAATGTGTACAAATTTTAGCCCTTTCTGAGGGTCTCCCAACTTCTCCAAAAGCTTTTTTATTCTTAAAAGTCCGGGCTCATGACCCGAATTTTTTGCAGTGTTAATATAGTTCATAGCTTCTATATAGTTCATCTTACTACCTCACAATATTCATATGTACAAAATATAACATTTTTTTCACTGCTCTGCAAGTAAAACAAGCCTGTTTTACTTCAAATATCAACAAAAAACAGTTGACCGCCGGCTTTCGCTGTGGTATAGTATACATTACCTGTCGGACGAGAGGTTAGTTTTGTTGCGCATTTTTCCGCACACAAAATACTCTGCGTTCACGCAGGGAGGCAATGCCTGATGTTTCTCATCGGGTAAATAAAATAGGAGGTGCCGAAAGAATGGCTGCAGGCGCAAGAGTTAAAATCACACTCAGATGCGAAGAATGCAAGCAGAGGAACTACAACACGGTCAAGAACAAGAAGAACACTTCTGATCGTTTGGAGCGCATGAAATATTGCCCCTTCTGCAGAAAGCACACTAAGCACGTTGAAACCAAGTAAGTTTTGAAAGGATGCGTGAAAATGGCTGAAGAAAAGAAAACCAATGCTGCTCCTACCAAAGCTGTTACCGCCGTCAAGAAGGAAAACACCAAGCTGGGCTTCTTTAAGAGAATCGGCAAGTGGTTCCGTGAAATGAAGAGCGAACTCAAGAAGGTCATCTGGCCCGCTCCCAAAACTCTGGGCAAAAACACCCTCATTTCCGTAGGTGTTATGCTGGTTTCAGCAGTTGTGCTCTGGGGCTTCGACGAACTGGCGCAGATGCTCATTAAGCTGCTCTTTACAATTGCAGGTTGAGCGATATGGCTGAAGACGCGAAATGGTACGTTGTTCATACCTATTCAGGCTATGAAAACGCTGTATCTGCCGCGATAATGAAGGCGGCAGAAAACCGCAGAATGACGGATCTGATTAAAGACGTGAAAATTCCTATGGAAACGGTCACCGAATACACCGACTCCGGAGAAAAAACCGTTGAGCGGAAGGTATTCCCCGGCTATGTACTGGTCAAAATGATTTTGACAGACGACAGCTGGCACTTGATCCACAATGTTCGCGGTGCTACCGGCTTTGTAGGCGTAGACGGCAAGGCTATTCCCCTTACAGAGCAGGAAATTTTAGACCTGGGCGTTGAGCACAGGGAAGTTGTCATCGGCTATCAGCTTGGTGACAATGTTATGGTAAACGACGGTCCTCTCGCCGGATTTATCGGCGTTGTGGACGAGCTTGAGCCCGATAAAAACAGGGTTCGCGTTGTTGTTTCCATGTTCGGCCGTGAGACTCCGGTTGATTTGGAGCTGGATCAGGTCGATGTTATTAAAGAATAATAAGAAAGAGGTGCTGTAAATGGCACAGAAAGTAGTTGGATACGTAAGATTCCAGGTTCCTGCCGGCAAGGCAACTCCGGCACCCCCCGTCGGCCCCGCTCTGGGTCAGTACGGCGTAAATATCGGTCAGTTTACTAAAGACTTTAACGAGCGCACCAAGAACGACATGGGTCTCATGATTCCTGTTGTTATCACTGTGTACTCCGACCGTAGCTTTACCTTCATTACCAAGACTCCCCCTGCCTCCCTTCTCATTAAGAAGGCCTGCGGTATAGAGTCCGGCTCCGGCGTCCCCCAGAAGGATAAGGTCGCCACAATAAGCAAAGAAGACGTTCGCAAGATAGCCGAGCAGAAGATGCCCGACCTCAACTGCAGCGACATCGACGCCGCCATTAAGATGGTCGCCGGCACCTGCCGCTCCATGGGCGTTGTCGTAGGGGACTAAGTCCTCGTGCGGGGATATCCCCGTTAACGTGGGAGGATTAATTCATCCGACTCAACCACATTATTAGGAGGAAAACAAATTGTTTAGAGGTAAAAATTATAAAGAGAGCGCAAAGCTCATTGACAAACAGACACTCTATGAACCCCAGGAAGCTTTTAACCTGGTTGTAAGCACCAGCAAGGCTAAGTTTGACGAAACCGTTGAGCTCCATGTAAAATTGGGCGTTGATGGCCGCCACGCTGATCAGCAGGTTCGTGGTGCTATCGTTCTCCCTCACGGCACAGGTAAGTCCGTCCGCGTTCTCTGCTTCTGCAAGCCCGAAAAGGTTGACGAGGCTCTCGCAGCCGGCGCAGACTTTGCAGGCGGTATGGAGTACGTAGAGAAAATTCAGAAAGAGAACTGGTTCGAGTTTGACACCGTTATTGCCAGCCCCGATATGATGGGTACTGTGGGTCGTCTCGGTAAGGTTCTCGGTCCTAAGGGCTTAATGCCTTCTCCCAAGGCCGGTACCGTCACCCCCAACGTAACTCAGGCTATTTCCGAGGCTAAAGCCGGTAAAGTCGAGTACCGTCTGGATAAGACCAACATCATTCACTGCCCCATCGGCAAGGTTAGCTTTGGTGCTGATAAGCTGGTTGAGAACTACACTGCTCTCATCGGTGCTATCAACAAGGCAAAGCCCGCTGCTTCCAAGGGTCAGTACATTAAGTCCTGCGTCACCGCTGCCACCATGGGCCCCGGTATCAAAATCAACGCTCAGAAGCAGGTCTGATTTAAATCTCTGAAAAGTTAAAAGTTCCGGCTCAGATTAAGCTGAGCCGGTCTTTTTTCTATATTTTGCATTTCTTAACTATTATTAAATTATCTCTTCCTTTATGGACAGAGCAGCCTGCATAGTTTATAATGCTCTTGAGAAAAAGAAAGGAGACTCATAATGAATAAAAAGACAACAGGCGTCCTCATTGTAATAGTTCTGATGCTCATCGCCGCTGTTATATTTACTTTTCTTGCAGGAAAGGACAGGACCGACGATATAGACAAAGACGAACCCACAGACATTATTATTGTTGACTCGGAGGATACACCTGATACTCCCGTTATTGAAACTGCACCCGTAAAAACTCCCGAACCAAAACCCTCTCCGTCTCCAACGCCGGCACCTACCCCCTCACCTACGCCTACACCTACGCCTACACCCACACCTACACCCACACCTACACCCACACCTGCTCCTCAGCTCCCTGCTGATTTAGGTTCCGGCTCATTTAAGTCCGATACCGGTGCTCTTATTAACATCAGAGCCGACTGGAGTGCCCAGTCCAAGGGCAATTCTCAGGCAGAGGTAAAGGTAAGCTTATATCTTGAGTCATACAGCCTTCAGCTCGCCGAAAGCAAGAAGTCTGTTCAGATGAGCCTTGGGGGGCAGTACGTTTCTCTGGACGCTCCCGCCGTTGATTACGACGGTAAAGATAAAATATCCACCCTTCTGGCTGAACATGTGTTTACCGTTGATGTTGATGACGATATGCTGTTGCAGGTAGAATGGCACTTCGGCGGCAAGTACGGTGACACTGAGATTCCCACCGTAGAGTGCGGCGGTTACATAGATTTGGATAACTGATATGCGAACACAAAAGCAGATAGACGAGATAGTAAGGCTGCTGCTTGCAGAATATCCTCAGGCAAACTGCACTCTGGATTTCAGAAAAGACTACGAGCTTTTATTCTCCGTCAGGCTTGCGGCGCAGTGCACCGATGAGAGAGTAAACAAAATTACTCCCGCCCTTTTTGAACGTTTTCCCACTTTGGAATCTTTTGCAGAAGCTGAAGTGGAGGAAGTGGAAAAGTATGTACACTCATGCGGATTTTACCATGCTAAGGCCAGAGATATAGTGGCATGCGCTCAGATGCTTCTGCAAAAGCACGGGGGTAAAGTTCCCGCCACTATGGAAGAGCTGACCGCTCTTCCCGGTGTGGGCCGAAAAACTGCAAACCTGATTTTGGGTGATGTTTTCCACATTCCGGGTTCTACCGTTGTGGATACTCACTGCATCCGAATTTCAAACCGGCTGGGTATAGTGGATAATCTAAAAGACCCTGTAAAAATCGAAATGGCACTTCGCAAAGTTCTGCCTCCGGAGCACTCTTCCGATTTCTGCCACTGCATAGTTTTGCACGGCAGAGCCGTTTGCGATGCCAGAAAGCCAATATGTGAAAGCTGCTGCCTGAGCCATCTGTGTCAGCATTTTTCGGGCTGATATTTATTAAAACACAAAAACAGCGTTACCAAATCACTGCACCCAATAAGGAAGTTTTTAAAAAGCAGCAGGTGAGGGAATATTCCCCCACCTGCTGCTTTTTTATGTACTTTTCCCGTGTAGATTTTAGGCACTCGCTGCTGACGGATGAACTGTTTTACACTCTTTGGTGGCTAAGCGGTATGCCCGCTTAAATGACACAAAAGCTTTCTCCTAAAACCCTTTCTCTGTTCCTTATTCATCCGAATACTATATTCTTTATCCTTATGACTTTAAATTATGTTTTCGACTGAGAAAAGCCGTTTCAAGATATTGTATCCACTTTTCTGTTGCATCCAATGTAAAACTTTTCAAGGCATCTAAATAGTATAAAAATGCTTCCGGACACTCTTTTTTCATCCATAATAAACTTTTCTTTGGGCCATTATAAGTATGGTGCATAACTTCACAGAAAATCTCAAGGCTATCTACCAGTACCCAATGCCCCCGATAAGCCCCCTCGGCATCGCCTCGCTTTATTCTCAGCACCATTTTTTTGCACCATTCTATATCATTCTGAATTTCATTATCAGACTTTCGGGGCAAGCTGTCTATAAATCCGACAACCTTTGATTTTAAATTCTTACCGAATCCGTTTGTATCCCATATAACAATACCGTCACTGATTTGCAGGAAGTCGGCATACGAAACATTATCTTGAAAATAATTTTCAGGGTAAACAAATACATCCAACAAAATTCCGCCCACAACCGAAATATCGTGAAAGCTTTCATGCTGCTTTGAAATTACTAACGCATCAAAGTCACTGTTTGCATTATTTGTTCCGTCCGCATAAGAGCCATAAACAATTATTGAGATTGGCTCGTATTTTTCTTTTAGGTATTCAATTATTTTATCCATGGTACGAGACTCTCCGTTTTTTTAATTTATCTGCTATAATTATTTTGAGATGTCTAACACTTTAGTTTATCTGCATTATAGCATGGCTAATTCTGTTTCCTATCTATTTTTTTCAAGAACGCATATTTAAGTTTTCCCCGGGTGGATAAAGAATTCCGAGATCGGTTCGAATTGAACCGGCCTCGGAATTTTTCGCTTTATATTGCCTTGCATTGCGGCCTAAAAAAGTATTTCCTATTTTCTGAATTACTTCCTTATCTGTCGTATGCAAAGGTTACACTGTTTTTCTTATTTTACAACTACGTTTCCGTCCCCAAGCATCTCTTTAAGCTCCATTACAAGGCCCTCATGTATAAGGCAGGAAGCACCGATGCGCTTATTTTCCCTCTCACAATAGATTATCATTTTATCGTTTCCGGGAAACATTGTCAGTATTAGCTCTATGCGTTTTAGTGCAGGATCATCCCGTGAGGGCAATTTAACCCATAGTTTTCTATTTCCCTGCTCAGGCTCAGCCGCCGGAATACTCAGAGTTACCAAGGGTCTTATACTTTCAAGCCTTATCTGCGGTTCATTTTCGTCTCGCATGGAAATACGGCCGTTTGCAAGCAATGCCGCATTATCTTTTAGGTATGCACCGCCCTTATCCAGTACGTTCTGGAAGGCAATAAGCTCCATGCTTCCGCTGTCATCTTCAAGCTGGATATAGCTCATAAGATTATTTGATTTGGTGGTTCTTGTCTTAAAATGGTCCACAATTCCCGCCACCGTTATGCGCTGATTATCATAAAAACGCTGTGGGCCGTCGTCTGCTGAAAAGTCTGACAGTATGGCACCTATCGGCACCGCACCCGCTTTTTTTGCAATATCCCGATATTCATCCATTGGATGACCCGAAAAATACAGCCCTGTAATATCACGCTCCATTGTCATAAGCTCTCTGGGGCTGAATTCCTCAATATCCGGAACAGGAATTGATACACTCTGTTCCTCTGAGCTGTCATCAGTTTCAAAAAGGCTGAGCTGGCCTGAAAGCAAGTCTTTCTGGGCTCTGCCGGTGCTGTCTATAACAGCATCGGTAATTTGCAAAAGCGCCTTGCGCTTATAACCCATGCTGTCAAAAGCGCCAACTCTTATAAGGTTTTCAATAGCCCGCCGGTTTATATCCCGGCCTGCCTCTCTAAGGCAAAAATCCTCAAAACTCTTAAACGGGCCGTTTTTCCCACGCTCAGCCGTCAGCTTTTCCACTGCCGCCCAGCCAACACCCTTTATTGCGGCAAGGCCAAAACGGATATTTTCTCCGGAAACGCTGAAATTTGCCTCTGATTCATTTACATCGGGGGGCAAAAGCTTTATTCCCAGTTCTCTGCATTCGGCTATGTACTCGGAGATTTTAACACTGTTATCAAGAACCGAAGTCAATAGGGCAGCCATATACTCTCTCGGGTAGTGACGCTTCATATATGCTGTGCGGTAGGTAACTATTGCATAACTAACAGCGTGAGCCTTATTAAAAGCGTAGCTTGCAAAATCTATTATCTCATCGTAAATACTGTTTGCCGCTTCTTCTGAAACTCCTCTTGCCAGTGCGCCGTCAATATTTCGCTCTTTATCGCCGTATACAAAAGCCTTACGCTCGGCATCTATTACTGCATGTTTTTTCTTGGACATGGCTCTTCTTATATTATCGGCCTGTCCCAAAGTAAAGCCGGCCAGACGGCGGAAAATTTCAATGACCTGCTCCTGATAAACTATACAGCCGTAGGTTACCTCAAGTATAGGTCGCAAAAGCTCATGCTTGTATTTGATTTTCTCCGGATGATTGGAATATTCCACAAATCTGGGAATGCTGTCCATAGGGCCGGGACGGTAAAGGGCTATTACTGCGGTAATATCTTCAATGCTCTTAGGCTTAATGCTTACGCAAACACCGGTAATTCCTGAGCTTTCCAGCTGGAATACACCCTGAGTTCTGCCCTCGGATAGCATACGGAAGGTTTCTGCATCGTTATCAGGAACATCCTCAATTCTGAAATCCGGTTTATATTTTCTTACCTGCTGAGCTGCATCCTCCAAAACCGTAAGGTTTCTAAGGCCAAGAAAATCCATTTTCAAAAGTCCCAGTTCTTCCAGAGTAGTCATGGAATACTGGCACACCATTGTATCTTCATTTCTCGCCAAGGGAACATATTCATACACCGGTCTGTCGGTTATAACAACGCCTGCGGCGTGAGTAGACGCGTGACGCGGCATACCTTCAAGATTTCTTGCCACATCTATAAGACGCTTTACCGTCTCATCACTGTTGTACATTTCCTTTAACGGTGCAGACAGCTCCAGTGCCTCGTTAATGGTCATATTTAAGGCAGTAGGAACCTGCTTTGCAACAGCGTCAGTCTCCGCGTAGCTCACAGACAGCACTCTTCCCACGTCTCTTATGGCCGCTCTTGCCGCCATAGTACCAAATGTTACTATCTGAGCCACATGGTCAGAACCGTAAAGCCTTTTTACATAGTCTATAACCTCGCCACGGCGGTTAATGCAGAAGTCCACGTCTATATCCGGCATGGATACTCTCTCCGGGTTCAAAAAGCGCTCAAAAAAGAGGGAATACTTTATGGGATCCACATCTGTAATATGGAGACAGTAGGCAACTACACTTCCCGCAGCGCTGCCGCGCCCCGGGCCTACCGGTATGCCCTGAGATTTTGCGTAGTTAATATAGTCCTGAACTATGAGAAAGTAATCCACAAAGCCCATTTTCTTTATTACACCCAGCTCATATTGGAGCTGAGTATGTACCTCAGGTCTTGTGGGAAAACGCTCATAAAAGCCTTTTTCGCATAATTTTTCCAGATACTCATAGCTGTCATTTTCTCCCTCCGGAAGTTTAAATCGGGGGAGCTGATAGTTTCCGAACACAAAGTCGAAATTGCATTTTTCAGCTATTAGAGCAGTATTATCTGCTGCCTCTCCGTAATCAGGGAAAAGTGCGCGCATTTCCTCCTCGGATTTCAGATACAGCTCCTGAGTTTCAAAACGCATACGGTTTGTGTCGTCCACAGTCTTTTGCATCTGGATGCACATAAGCACATCCTGATAATAAGCATCTTTTTTCTCTATATAGTGGGCATCATTTGTAAGAGCAAGAGGAATGTTCAGCTCCCTGCTCAACTTAATAAGGCCCTGAGATGCCTGTTTTTCTTCTCTCAGACCGTGATCCTGTATTTCAAGATAAAAATCTTCACCGAAAAGCTCTTTAAGCTCTAGGGCTTTCATTTTTGCCTTTTCATAGTCGCCGTTTATTATAAGTCTGGGAATTGCACCTGCCACACATCCGGAAAGGCATATAAGCCCCTCGGCGTGCCGATGAAGAAGGGGCCAGTCTATTCTGGGCTTTATATAAAAGCCGTCAGAAAAAGCGGCACTAACCATGTAACATAGGTTTTTATAGCCTGTATCATTTTTGCAAAGCAAAATCAGGTGACTGTAATTGTTGTCTATGCCGTGCTGTTTATCCTCCATGCCTCTGGGTGCAACATAGACCTCGCACCCGATTATGGGTTTTATCTCAGCTTCCTTGCAGGCTTTATAAAAATCCACGGCTCCGTACATAACTCCGTGGTCTGTTATAGCAAGAGCATTCTGTCCCAGCTCTTTTGCCCGCTTAGCCACTTTTTTTATGCGGCAGGCTCCGTCCAGCAGGGAAAACTCGGTATGCACATGTAAATGAACAAAAGCCATTGCCTCAATCCTTTCAAAATATCTTTAGTTTGTATCCTCAGGCGCCATACTCATTATCTTTTTCAGCCTGTATGAAAGACAGCTTTTACTGACATTCGGCATAGAGAGCATGGCAAGATCGGCAAGACTTGCCTCAGGGTTGGTAATCCTCAAAAGTGCCGCATCCTTTAAAGGCTCCGGCAGAGCATCCAGTCCGTAAGAACGGGCAAAACGGTGGATAGCCTCTATTTGCTCCTGAGCCGCCGCTACTGTCTTATCGGTATTGGCTGAATCGCAGTTAATCTGCCGGGTTATTGTGTTTCTCATTTCCTTATCCACCTTAGCCGTCATTGTATTCATTGCAGCAACAGGTGCGCCTATCTTGGTAAGAAAGTCTGCTATTGCATCTGCTTTTTTAAAATACAGCAGAGAATTGCCGCTGCGTTCCGTTTCCTTGGGTGAAAATTCCATATCAAGTAATATTGAATACATCTCCCTGCTCACGCTGCGGTGATGGGTAGCAAGTTCCAGATGATAGTTTTTTTCCGGATCTGTTACCGATCCGCCGGCAAGAAACGCTCCTCTCACAAACGAAGCACGACAGCACTCATTTTCTATCATGCCGAAATTGATGTGCTGGCTAAGGCCTGACATCTCCAGATCAAAGCTGTCAAATATGGTTCTTATTTTCTCTTTATCTTCTATATAAAAACTTTTTTTCCCCTTGCAGTCTTCTTTCGGCAGTTTATCGAAAGTAACCGAAAATGCCTTGCGGAAAAGCTTTTGCAGTCTTTCCGCAAAGCGGTCACTGCCTGTTATTATCCTTATCTCTCTTGCCGAAAAGGTATTGCAATATAGAAGTATGCCGTAGCTTTCTGCCAGTGCACAGCATTTTTTATCCAGTCGGAGTCCGGAGAGCTCCGCCTTTGTCTCTGATGAAAACGACATTTTACTTATTCAAATCTCTGTTTACATTTACAGAGTGTATGCCCTTTGCCACAAGATAGTCGTTGAGAGCGGATGCAATGGCAACGCTTCTGTGACGGCCGCCGGTGCAGCCGATAGCTACGGTAAGGCCAAGCTTGCCCTCTTCAATGTACAGAGGCAGCATAAAGTCCAGCAAAGACTGTATTTTTTCCATAAAACCTCTGGTCTGCTGGTAGCCGAACACAAATTCACCCACCGGTCTGTCAAGACCGGTAAGAGGGCGCAGATCTTCCACATAGGAGGGGTTTGGCAAAAGTCTTGCGTCAAACACCAAGTCTGCATCCATTGGTATTCCCCGCTTATAGTCAAAAGAAACTACCGTAACCTCAATTTCACTGCTCTTTCCCTCGCCTGCAAAGAGAGCAAAAAGCCGATTCTGCAGCATACTGAGGGTAAGGTTTGAGCTGTTTACTATGTAATCTGCCTTTTCCTTAATCGGTGCAAGCTGTGCTGTCTCCCTTTCAATAGCCTCCTCCACAGAAACTCCGGGGTCTGCAAGAGGATGGGGGCGTCGGGACTCCTTATAACGCTTAACAAGGGTAGGCACATCGGCATCCATATAGAGAATATGCACTTTACAGTCCATAGCCTTCAGCTCTTCTATTTTGTTTAAAAGTTCATTAAAACAATCTCTTTCCCTTATATCCGTCACAAGTGCCACTTTTTCATAACGGCCCTGAGTTGCTATGCACAGTTCGGCAAATCTTGTCATAAGAGCTACCGGCAAGTTGTCAACGCAGTAGTATTCCAAATCTTCCAGTATATCAGCTGCCCTGCTTTTTCCTGCACCTGAAAGTCCGGTTATTATAAGAAATTCCATGTTTTTCCTCCATTCACAGGCTTAAAGCCCGCTTTAGCAATATCCTTCGTTTATTCCTTCAACACTCTTTTTTAAAACCTTTATTCAAGATTATAACTTCAGGCTCTAATCTGACTCCGCTGGTCTTTAAAACTTTTTCTTCAACACGGTTAAAAAGCTCTCTCACATCGCAGGCTGTGGCTTTTCCGGTATTTACTATAAACCCAGCATGTTTTTCCGATACCTGTGCACCGCCCACAGTATATCCCTTTAAGCCAGCCCGGTCTATAAGTGCTGCGGCATAGCTGCCCTCCGGCCGCTTGAAAGCACTTCCGGCAGAGGGTAAATCAAGAGGCTGTTTTTCACGCCGGTTCTGATTGAACTCACGCATTTTTTCTAAAATTTCTCCGGTGCTGCCTGTTTTTAGGCGTAACTTCACCCTTAAAACCGCATAATCTCCCCGTTCTTTAAAAAGACTGCCCCTGTATTCAAACTCACATTCTTCGGCTTTAAGCTCCAAAATTTTCTCACTTTTTAGGTCATAGCATTTAACGCTTTCAACGCAGTCCTTAAGCTCTCCGCCGTAAGCTCCTGCATTCATAACACATCCGCCGCCTAAGCTTCCGGGAATTCCGGATGCAAATTCAAGGCCTGACAGAGAATTCTGGGCCGCAAACCCTGAAAGTTTAGCTAAAGACACTCCGGCTCCGGCACAAATTAGATTTTCCTCCAAAAGTGTCAGTTCATTAAGCCGCTCAGTGCTTATAATGAAAAGGTCTTTTAATCCCTCATCGGGAAAAAGAATATTGCTTCCGTTTCCCAAAACCATAGGCAGGTTTCCGTATTTACGCAAAACCGAACAGATTTTAATAAACTCATCTTCGCTTTTCGGAAAGGCCATTGCTCTCACAGGTCCGCCGATTTTAAAAGAGCTGTGATTGCACATATTTTCCTCTTCCCGCAGCTCTGTTCCGGGGAAGGTGTGTTTTAGCTCTCCAATAGCTTTTTCAAGATTTTCCATAAACTTCTCCAAATACTTTTACATGCCGCCGTTATCAATGGCCCGGTCATGCTCCGCAGCTAAAGTCTCTGCCGCATTGAAGCCCATCTTTTTCTGGCGGTTATTCATAGCGGCAAGCTCCATTATAACGGCAAGGTTTCTTCCGGGTGTGACAGGAATTGTCACAAGCGGCAGCTGAACACCTAAAATGTCCATCGTCTCGTTTGACAGTCCCAGTCTGTCGTAGGCTTTACCCTCCTGCCACTTTTCCATTTTAACAACAACATCTATATTATTTTCCGGCTTTACCGCACCCACGCCGTATATATGCCGTACATTTATAACTCCTATGCCGCGAAGCTCCATATAATAACGGATAATTTCAGGCGCTGAGCCTACAAGAGTATCTTTATCAACTCTCTTAATTTCCACCGCATCATCTGCAACCAGACGGTGTCCACGCTTAATAAGCTCAAGTGCAGTCTCACTTTTACCTATTCCGCTGTCACCGATAAGCAGCACTCCTTCACCGTATATCTCTATAAGTCCGCCGTGAGTGGTAAGTCTGGGCGCCAGATAATTGTGCAGTGTAGTTATAACGTCTGCCAGAAAATCAGAGGTATCTTCCGAAGTCTGGAACACATTTCTGTCAAATCTCTCTGCCATTTCTATACACTCAGGGAAAGCCACCGCATTATGACAGATAACGAGGGCGGCAATATCGTAGCCCATAAATCTCTCAAAGGCATCAAGCCTTTCCTCATGGGTCAAGGTGTCCAAATATGTACTCTCAACACGGCCTATGATTTGCAAACGTCTGGGGTCAAAGTAGTTATAAAAGCCGGTGAGCTGCATGGCAGGTCTGTTTACATCAGCGGTTGTTAATACCGCCGTCTCATAATCTTTTGATAAATGCAAAGGTGTCAGCTCATGCTCTTCCGCTATTTTACTGAGCTTTACCGAATACTTGCTTCTCATCTGCTCTCCTCCTTTATTTTGGGGCCTTTAAAGGATACCATAGGCTTATTATATCTTTTTATATTTTAACCATTTCAGCCCCTTTTGGCAATCCTTTTTCCGCATAAACCGGTAGATGTGAAAACAAATTTTTGAAGCAGCTGACCCAAGCTCTGCAATTTTATGTAGGCATTTCATGTTTTTTCTTTTTTTAACTTATGCTCAGCACCGTATTTAGCCAAATATTACATATCTAAAATCTTTTTTATCCCTTTTTTAGTCCTGCAAGCAAAAAATGCTTGCATTTAACCCCGGGCTCTGCTATTATATATAAGCTGCTTAAATGTGGCTAAACACAAGCAAGGAGGTGCTTCAATAAATGGCAAAGTGTCAGTTCTGCGGCAAGGATGCTTCTTTCGGCATTCAGGTCAGCCACTCTCACAGACGCTCCAACCGTACATGGAAGCCGAATGTGAAGCGCGTCAAGGCCATCGTAAACGGTGCTCCTCAGCATGTTTACGTCTGCACTCGCTGCCTGCGCAGCGGTAAGGTCACCCGCGCTGTGTAATTTAATTATATAAAATTACCCGAAACAAAGCCTGTCGATATACGACGGGCTTTTTTCGGTTTTATTTTTTCCCTTGCTTTACGCCGCATTTTAGGATAATATTAAGTCGAAATTTGCTTTTGGAGGTATTAAACATGAAGGTTCTCGAGGATCGAATACTTAAAGACGGGGTAATAAAACCCGGCGGAATCTTAAAGGTAGATAATTTTCTTAACCATCAGATAGACCCATCTCTCATACACGATATGGCTATGGAGCTTAAAAGGCTGTTCGGAGAAAAGGGGGTAAACAAAATTCTGACCGTTGAGGCCTCAGGAATAGCCCTTGCAATTATGACTGCCTACGTTTTTAACAGTCCCATGGTTTTTGCAAAAAAGAGCAAATCTAAAAACATCTCCGATGATGTTTATTCCGTTAAAATTCCGTCCTTCACCCACGGCAACACCAACACCGTTATTGTTTCTAAGGAATATCTCCATGAGGGTGACAGAATTCTTATAGTAGACGATTTTCTCGCAACCGGTGCCGCCCTTGTGGGTCTGAGAGCTCTTGCGCAGCAGGCCGGTGCGGAAGTAGTAGGGGCCGGAATTGCCATTGAGAAGCTTTTTCAGGGCGGCGGTGATAAACTGAGAGCCGAAGGAATGCATATTGAGTCACTTGCGAAAATAAGCTCCATGAGTGACGACGGAAAAATATGCTTTGCATAATTTTTCTGTCACAATTCACAATTTTTTCGTGTCGAAAATAGTAAAATAGGCTAAAAATACACTTGACAAATGAATTTTTTGCTGTTAATCTATATTTGTAAAATTTAATAGCTTCGATATAATACAAATGATATGGATTTGAAGTCTCTACCCGGCGCCGTAAATGACCGGACTATCGAATGTTGTTCCAGGGCGCGGCTTTTTGCCGCCTTTCCCTGTTTCAGGCATTGGTAGAGGTGATTTCTTTTCCAATGCTTTTTTGTTTTTTGTATCTTTATCACTTAGGTGATTTTGATAAATATAATCTTACTGAGGAGATTAACGAATGAAAAAGATCATCGCAATGCTGCTTGCTCTGGTTATGGTTTTTGCTCTCTGCGCCTGCGGAGACAGCAAAGCTCCCGAACAGCCCGCTGAGGCTCCTGCTGAAGCTCCTGCTGACGCACCTGCAGATGCACCTGCCGAAAACGGTGCAAAAGATTTGAAAGTTGGCTTCATTTTCCTGCACGACGAAAACTCCACCTACGACCTTAACTTTATAAACGCTGCAAAATCCGCCTGCGCTGCTCTCGGTTTCAGCGAAGATCAGTTCATTTTCCGCACCAATATTCCTGAAGGACAGGAGTGCTATGATGCTGCATGCGAGTTGGCTGATGCCGGCTGCTCCATCATCTTTGCTGACTCCTTCGGTCACGAAGACTTTATGATTCAGGCCGCCAAGGAATTCCCTGATGTTCAGTTCTGCCACTCCACCGGTGTAAGAGCCCACACTGAGGGTCTTCCTAACTACCACAACGCATTTGCTTCCATTTACGAGGGCCGTTACCTTGCAGGTATTGCCGCAGGTATGAAGCTCAATGAGATGATTGAGGCCGGTGAGTTTACTGCTGAAGAAGCAAAAATCGGTTACATCGGTGCTTTTACCTATGCTGAAGTTGTTTCCGGTTACACCTCCTTCTACCTCGGCGCCCGTTCCGTATGCCCCAGTGTCACTATGGATGTTACCTTCACAGGCTCCTGGTATGATGAGACCGCTGAGAAGGAAGCTGCAAACAAGCTTATTGAAGGCGGCTGCAAGCTCATCAGCCAGCACGCTGACTCCATGGGTGCTCCCACTGCCTGCGAAACTGCCGGTGTTCCCAACGTAAGCTACAACGGAAGCACTGTTGACGCATGCCCCAACACCTTCATCGTTTCTTCACGCATTGACTGGACTCCTTACTACCTCTATGTTATTAACGCTGTTATGAACGATGAGGAAATTGCATCCGACTGGACCGGCGATCTTTCTACCGGCTCCGTTGTTCTCACCGAGGTAAACGAGAAGGCCGCTGCCGAAGGCACTGCACAGGCTATTGCTGATGCAAAGGCAAAGCTTGAAAGCGGTGAGCTCCATGTCTTTGACACCAGCGCATTTACCGTTGACGGCAAGAACCTTGATTCTTACCTTGCCGATGTTGACTCCGACGCTGCTTTTGAGCATGAAACCGAAGTCATTTCCGACGGTTACTTCCACGAGTCAGAGTTCCGTTCTGCTCCTTACTTCGACATTCAGATAGACGGTATCACTCTTCTGGATACCAAGGGCTGATTTAATTTATACATCCGGGAAGTCCCGTTTTCATGCGGGACTTCCCTTTGTACTGTAAAGGGAAATACAGTGGCTTTTCGTTCTCTGCCTTTCCCTTTGCAGTATTGTGCTTTTTATTAACTGCTTTTACATTTTTGACAGGGAGTGTGAAGTCTTTGGATACAAGAGTTCCCGCAGTAAAAATGCGAAATATAACAAAAACTTTCGGTAATGTAGTAGCCAATGACAAGGTATGGCTGGACATATACAAAGGTGAAATACTGGCCTTGCTGGGCGAAAACGGCAGCGGTAAAACCACCCTTATGAATATGCTCTCCGGTATATATTTCCCCGATGAGGGAGAAATTTCTATTGACGGTAAGGAAGTGGTTATTCGCTCACCTAAGGACGCCTTTGATTTAGGTATAGGCATGATACACCAGCATTTTAAATTAGTGGACGTTCTTACAGCCGCCGAAAATATCGTGCTTGGCCTTAAAGATGAAGGCCGTCTTGATATAAATAAAGTAAATCAAAAGGTAAAAGAGATTTGCAATTTATACGGCTTTGAGGTTGACCCCAATCAGAAAATTTATGACATGTCCGTTTCACAGAAGCAGACGGTAGAAATAATAAAAGTGCTGTACAGGGGTGCCGACATCTTAATTCTGGACGAGCCAACCGCTGTTTTGACTCCTCAGGAGACAGACAAGCTTTTTGCCATTTTGCGGCATATGCGTGATGCGGGTAAAGCTATTGTTATAATTACCCATAAAATGCACGAGGTAGAGGCTCTCTCCGACAGAGTTGCCGTTTTACGCCACGGCCAGTTTATAGGTGATATGCCTACTAAAAACACAAACGCTCAGGAAATGACCAATATGATGGTAGGTCATCCGGTAGCACTTAATATTGAGCGGCCTGAACCTGTAAATCCAAAATCCAGAATTGAAGTAAAGAATTTAACTGTTAAGAACATTGACGGTATCGTCAAGCTGGATGACGTTTCATTTACAGCAAATTCGGGAGAAATTCTGGGTATTGCCGGTATTTCCGGCTGCGGTCAGAAAGAATTGCTGGAAGCTATTGCAGGTCTCCAGCCCACAGAAAGCGGCAGCATCTGCTATATAAATGATGAGGGTGAGAGAGAGGAGCTTGTAGGAAAAGATCCTCTGGATATTGCAAAACTCGGGGTCTCACTGTCATTTGTTCCTGAGGACAGGCTTGGCATGGGTCTTGTAGGTAATATGGATTTGGCGGATAATATGATGCTCCGCTCCTTCCGCCGTGGTCATTCCTTTTTCACCGACAGAAAAAGCCCTAAAAAACTGGCTCAGGATGTTGTTGATAAGCTGGAAGTCAGCACTCCCGGCATTTCAACTCCCGTTCGCCGTCTTTCCGGCGGAAATGTCCAGAAAGTGCTGATAGGACGTGAAATTGCTTCCGCTCCAACCGTTCTGCTCACAGCATACGCTGTTAGGGGGCTGGATATAAATTCTTCTTACACCATTTATGACCTCATAAACAAGCAAAAGCAGGCCGGTGTTGCCGTTATATATGTGGGAGAGGATCTGGACGTTCTTCTGGAACTTGCCGACAGAATATTGATTCTTTGCGGCGGCAAGGTCAGCGGCATAATCCCGGGCAGAGGTGCTAAAAAGGAAGACGTGGGCATGATGATGACAAGGCTCGGAGGTAAGGAAGAAAATGAATAATCAAAACCGTGGGCCTTTGGTTCACATTGTAAAGAGGGGCAGTATCCCATGGTATATGGCATGGCTCATCAGAGGTGCCGCCATTGTTCTGGCTCTTCTGGTATGTGCGCTGGTCACTACATTACTGACCGGTGAAAACCCCATTCAAATCTATGGGGCCATGTTTAAAGGTGCTTTTGGAACTCCCAGAAAAATTTGGATTCTACTTCAAAATCTGTCCATTCTACTTTGCATTTCTCTGGCACTTACCCCCGCATTTAAAATGCGATTTTGGAACATAGGCGGCGAAGGTCAGGTACTTATAGGCGGTCTTGCATCTGCGGCATGTATGATACTGCTTGGGGATAGAGTTCCAAACTGGCTTCTTATCTTTATAATGGTAGTTGCAAGTATTGCAGCCGGTGCTTTATGGGCCGTAATTCCCGGTTTCTTTAAAGCAAAATGGAACACTAATGAAACACTGTTTACTCTTATGATGAACTATGTGGCAACTCAGCTTGTGGCATTTTTTATCATTGTTTGGGAAGTTCCTAAGGGTGCAGGCAAAATCGGTATTATAAACCAGACCTCGCAGGCCGGCTGGCTGCCCCAGATAGGAGATTATAAATACCTTCTAAATATTATAATTGTTGCTCTGCTTACAATTGGCATGTATGTTTATCTTAACTACTCAAAGCACGGATATGAAATCTCCGTGGTTGGTGAGAGTGAGCGCACTGCAAGATATGTAGGCATAAAAGTAGAAAAGGTAATTATCCGCACCATGCTTCTTTCGGGAGCTATTTGCGGTATTGCAGGACTTTTGCTTGTGGGCGGCACAGACCACACCATTACTACCACTATTGCCGGTGGCCGTGGTTACACAGCTATTATGGTTGCATGGCTTGCAAAGTTTAACCCTGTAACCATGATATTTGCAGGTCTTCTTCTGGTATTTCTAAGTCGGGGAGCTACGGAAATTTCCACGATTTTCGGTCTTAATCACTCTTTTGCCGACATTTTGACCGGTATTATTTTATTTTTTATTATCGGCAGCGAGTTCTTTATTAATTATAAACTCAGCTTTCGTAAAAGCAACAAAAAGGAGGCTAAAGCATAATGTTTGATTTTGTTTCCTTTATCCCAAGAGCCGTTGTACAGGGGGTTCCTCTTCTTTTTGGCTGTACGGGTGAAACGCTCACCGAAAAATCCGGAAACCTGAACCTTGGTATTCCCGGTATTATGTACGTTGGCGGTATATCCGGTGTTATCGGAGCATTTTTCTATGAGCAGAGTCTTCCCTCTCCGGACGCCATAAACGGTTTTCTGGCTGTTTTAATTCCCTTGATTTTCTGCCTTTTAGGCTCTCTCATTATGGGCCTTATCTACTGCTTTTTGACAGTAACTTTAAGAGCAAATCAGAATGTCACAGGTCTTGCGATGACAACTTTCGGCGTTGGATTCGGAAACTTTTTCGGCGGTTCACTGATCAAACTCACCGGAAGTGAAGTTCCATCCATAGCCCTGTCAAATACTTCTGCATTTTTCAGCCGTTCTCTTCCATTTGCCGAAAATCTCGGCTGGTTCGGCAAGATTTTCCTGTCATATGGATTTCTGGCTTATCTGGCTGTGGCCATTGCTTTTATTTCAGCATATGTACTCAAAAAAACACGCATAGGCTTACAGCTTCGAGCTGTCGGTGAAAGCCCGGAAACCGCAGATGCAGCAGGTATAAACGTAAACCGTTATAAATATATCGCTACCTGCATAGGAAGTATGATAGCAGGTCTCGGCGGTCTTTACTACGTTATGGACTACGCCTGCGGTGTTTGGTCAAACGATGCATTCGGCGACCGTGGATGGCTTGCAATTGCTCTTGTTATCTTCACCATTTGGCGTCCCAATCTGGGTGTTATCTCTTCCTTCCTTTTCGGAGGTCTCTACATTCTTTATCTCTATATACCAACCGGTACGAACCTCTGCTTGAAGGAGCTTTACAAGATGCTGCCCTACGTTGTGACTATTATAGTCCTTGTTATCACAAGTATGAAAAACAAGCGTGAAAATCAGCCTCCTGCCTCTCTGGGACTTCCGTACTTCCGAGAAGAACG